>DATDFW010000484.1:0-3770 GCA_036522375.1 Nitrospiraceae bacterium | reverse complement strand
AGTCCCAATCGGCCGAGGGAAAATAGAAATCGTTCAGACCGATGGTCTTCTGAAACACGGTCGGATTCGGCCGTTTGGATATTGCGAGCATGGCCGAGTTGTTGTGGCACATGTAGTACCGGCCGACGAGGTCTGAAGAATTGGCCAGGCCGTTTGGATGTGTGCCGTTCGCGGAGCGCAGTAATAACGCTGCCGAGTTGATCGCGCCCGCTGAGACGACCACGATGCTCCCCTTATAGGTTTCCTTCATGCCGTTTCGTTCAACGTGAACCGTGGTAACCTCTCGTCCCGATGCATTCGTGTCTAATCGTGTGACCAGTGCATCTGTGATCAACGACACATTGGGGTATTTGAGCGCCGGATCGATACAGACCACTTGCGAGTCGGCCTTGGCATTGATTAGACAAGGGAACCCATCACACGTGCTGCAGCGGATGCAGGCGCTCTTTTCCTTCTCCTGCTCGTTCAGCATCACGCCGACCGGCAGATGGAAGGGCCTATAGCCGCACTTCTGCCAGTCGTCGTGCAGTTCCTGAATACGGGGTTCGTGTGTCAGGGCGGGATACTTGTAGGGGGCACTGGCCTTCGGCTCTGTCGGATCTTCACCGCGAGTGCCATGCACGTAGTACAGATGCTCGGCTTGTGTGTAATAGGGTTCGAGGTCGTCGTAGCGGATCGGCCATTCGGGAGAGATGCCGCCATAATGCTTCACCTCGCCGAAGTCTTGATGGCGCATACGCAGCAGTGCCGCACCATAGACTTTTGAATTGCCGCCGACGTTGTAGTGAATACCGGGGTGGAACGTACCTCCATCCTTATCGCGCCAGGTTTCTTTCGCCTTGTATTTGTTGTCGATGAAGACGGTCTTGGAACTCCAGTTGTCCTTCTCGCGCGGCAGATAGCCGCCACGTTCAAGTAGGAGGATGTTCTTTCCCGACGGCGCCAGCTTGTATGCCAGCGTGCCTCCACCTGGACCGGTGCCGATAATAATGATGTCGTATTGAGTGGACATGGACCGATTTCCTCTTACTTGAAAGGAGTCGTTCCACAGACGCAGACCTTACAAACCAAAGAAAAGGGTGAGAGCGGCGGCGCTAGTCGCGCCTGGAGCGAAGGGCTTCTTTGAGCCGCGCCTTGGCAGCAGAGGAAAGTTGGGCGTCGTTTTGTGCGTGTGTCTCAGATGCCGAACGCCGCGTGGCCTGCCGTAGAACCAACAGTTGTCGCCGGTATTGCGCGCAGGCTTGGCATATCCAGTAATGGAGTTGTAACTGAATCCTGGTCGAGAGCGGGAGCGTCCGATCCATGGATTCGGATGCGAGTCGTGTCACGTCGCGGCAGGGAGGAGTGATGCGGGCAAGCAGGAATTTCACAGCGCTACGACAAGTCGTGGAAGATTCTTGGTTCAGATCATAGCAGAGGATCGCCGGTGGCGCTACCTTTCACGCCGTGCTGCTTCTGTCGTGGGGACCATGATTTGGACTGAGGCTGAGAGGCCATACGCTCCTTCGGTGGAACGCGTACACATGAAGAGTCGGCCGATTGCGGGAAATCTTACAGCAGGCTAGTATCGGGCTGCGCTGGTGGTCAAACGGAGGCGATAGACCGATGTACCACCCATGATGAACAGAGTCTGCCCGTCTTCTTCCCATGCGACGTTGGAGGTCGGTTGCCCAATCTCGATCGTGCCTAGAAGCGTCCCATCCGGCGCAATGACACTCAGTCCGCCTGGTCGTGCGCCAAAGATATTGCCCTGCCGATCGACCTTGAAGGGATCTTTCCTCCAGCGGGTGGCATCGAAGAAGACGTGGCCGTTCGTGACCATCCCATCCGGCTTCACATCGTAGGCCAGCCAGGCCGCCCGCTTTGGATCAACGTCGGACACATAGAGTGTCTTCTCATCCGGCGAAAAGGCAATGCCGTTTGGAGCTTTCAGGTCATGGACCAGCATTGTCATGGTGCCATCTTTTGACAGACGCGAGATGTTTCATATGATGGTCTCCTTCCACTGACGCAAACTATGACTGAGAAGGGAGCATGCTCTGCCCTTCTCAGTCAGACCCTTGACGTGTCAGCGGCTCATCGCCATGCTGTCTGATTGCACGTGCTCTCCAGAGGCTGTCAGGATGGGCTTTGAGTATGACGCCTCACCCAAAAGCACTTCGGCGAATGCACACCAGATTTGCACCTTCGCAACATCTTGAACGTATGCAGGCAGCGTGATGGTGCGGTTTTGCTTGTCGCCCTTAATTGCCAATCGATTAAGCAGGTAGACGTTGCCTTTCGTGTCCACGACTTGCCAGTGCGGCGCCGGCGTTTCCGGAATCTTGAAATCATCCGACCAGGTCAACGTATCGTTGTTGCCCGATCGCGCATGAATTGCTGTGCCACTATTAGCCTTGACGCCTTCGAACTTAGACGTCGTGTGGGCGTCGGCCGCAAACCCGATCGACGCGACGAATAATCCCGTCGCTGCGACCATTGACAGGAATCCCATCTTGAATACACTCTTCGCGCTCATCACGACCCTCCTTGTTGTGTGGTGAAGACACTGTGCTGATTTCATTCAGCGTTGCGGGGTATTCCGCTCTGCCCATTAGTCGTACAAATGATCCATTGCTTACATGCCATCGGTGAGCGACGAGAGAAATGGAAGACTCGATGCGATGGGCGGAGTTGGAACTCGAAGAGGAGCGAAGATTGGTGCGGATGAACGAACGTATCAGTGCATGTAGTTACAGTAGAAGATGCAACGTGTGTCGTTGTGGTGATGGAGCTTTGCGCAGAGGACGCGATGGGCGCCACGGACTCGCACATAACATTCTGCGGCGAGTAACATTCCGAGTAGCGGCGCGGTCAGATAGACCCAGAAATCTGTCCAGAGGTGCGCGGGAAGCGCGGAGGCGAAACTGCGTGCCGGATTCATGCTCATGCCGGAGAACGGGGCCTCAACCGCAATGTACGCAGCCACGAGCACGCCTGCAAAGACGCCGGTCCAGGCATTCAGCTTCGTCTGATTCGACACGATCAGTACCACGAGCATGAGCCAGAACGAGATGCATGCTTCTGCGGCGAACGCAAGTCCAGCTCCCTCTAGTCCTGGTACTGTGACGACATAGTTGACGGTCGGATGTTCGATCGCCATACCGATCGCCATCGCAGCAATCAGTAATCCAATCAAGCCGCCGACGAATTGCGCGAGCACATAGAAGAGCGCATCCAGACTTTGGATCTTCCCAAGCCGAAAGAATGTCATTGTGACGGCAGGATTGAGATGTGCACCGGATCGTTTTCCCCATGGAGAATAGATAATCCCGATTGCCGTGAGCCCCATGGCGATTCCGATTAACACTCGTCGGATGACAGGATCAGGCAGCAGTTGATAGAGCGGCGAATGGGGATATTCGAACAGCGATGTCACGACGGCAGCGGAGATCATGAAAAGGCCGAGGCCAGCCGCTTCCATCAGATACTCAGGCCAATGCTCTCGCAGCACTTCAGACGGCGCCCGCATAGGCGAATGTTCCTCTCTTAGCATCCGCACGCTCCGGTACCGTGACGTGAGGAGCCGGACGCGATGCGATGGCATAGCGGATCTGTGGGGGGGCAGAGCCTCGATAGTCGGCGCTAATCCAGATCTCTTCAGCCGTTTCACGGCATGGTCGGCAGCGCCATCGGGTAATCGTCATGGCGCCTTTCTCATCCTCAATGACTTGGCTGCTGGTGCTCACCATGGCACAATGACATGTCCGACAATACATGGCCTCCTCCTT
>DATDFW010000483.1:0-2368 GCA_036522375.1 Nitrospiraceae bacterium | reverse complement strand
GAGCCGATTCAACACGTTTTTGCCTTCGAAGTTGCCGCTCTCCGTCACCCCATAGTGCCGGCAGAATTCTTCTGCCATGTCGACCCCCAGCACCGCGGTAATCTCTCCGGGCTCCCAGACGAAGTAGGCTCCCTCATGCCCCTCACTATCGGCATCCTGCGCAGCAAAGAATGCGCCGTCCTGGTTCGTGAGTTCACGACGAACGTACTCCAACGTCTCTTCCACGACCTCACGAAACCGAGACTCCTTGGTGAGGCGCCAGGCATCCAGATAGATCCGCACCAGTTGCGCGTTGTCGTAGAGCATCTTCTCAAAATGGGGGATCAACCACTGGCCATCCACCGAATAGCGGTGAAACCCGCCGCCGAGATGATCGTAAATCCCTCCGGCTGCCATCGTCCTTAACTGTAACAGTACTTGCTCTTGATGGGAGATGTCTTTCGTCCTTGCCGTCTGACGGAGCAACAGGCCGAGCGGGGGGACCGTCGGAAATTTCGGCCCTTCACCGAATCCGCCATGGACCGGATCAAAAAACTGCCCTAAGTTCTTTGCCGCCTCATCGAGCAAACGATCCGTCAAAGGATCGGTCGACGGCTGCGGTGTTCCGACTCGCAGCAACCCGGCTTTCACCTTCTCCACATTTTTTCGGACATCGTCTCGATGATTCCGATAGGCCTCGACGACACCGCGCAAGACCTCAGGAAATCCCGGCAGGTTGTAGCGGGGCGCCGGCGGAAAATACGTGCCCCCATAAAACGGTTCCTGGTCGGGCGTCAGAAACATCGTCAGGGGCCACCCGCCGCCCCGCCCCAGAAAGACCTGCGCCGACTTTTGGTAGATATCGTCCAGGTCCGGGCGCTCTTCTCGATCGACCTTCACGTTGATGAAATCCCGGTTCATGAGCCCGGCAATTTCGGCATTTTCGAAACTTTCATGTGCCATGACATGGCACCAGTGGCAGGCCGAGTAGCCGATCGACAACAGAATCGGTTTGTCCTCTACTTTCGACCGCGACAAGGCTTCCTCGCCCCAGGGATACCAATCCACAGGATTCTTCGCATGCTGCCGAAGATAGGGGCTGGCTTCTGTGATGAGCCGGTTCGAAAAACGGTCCGCTTGTATGGTGAGATCCGTCATTGTCTCTTCATCCCGATAATCTGCCATAATACCTTGGCTCGCTGCCGCTCTGCAACGAACCTGTCAGACTGTGCTATAGTTCCGCGCGACCTCGAAAGGCTCACCGCATGAACTGCTCGACGCGCGGCCGTTTTCCCTCTCTTGTCGTGGTCATTCCGCTCGGAATCATCCTCTTACTGCTGCCCATAAGGAACCAAGCCTTTGGGCAATCGCAGGAAGACCATCCCGTCTTCCTGCAAGCGCTCGATAGCCTATCCGGCGAACGCATGCTGGCCGACGTGACGAAACTGAGTGATCCATCCTTTAACGGACGGCAGGCCGGAACCGAGTATGATATGAGTTCCGCTACGTGGATGGCAGATCAATTCCGAAAGTCTAAATTGAGCTTGGCGATTGTGCCCATGGATCGGTTGAACATTCTCGGTGGAGGTGGTGCTCCGTCAAGCGGTTTCATGTCGAAGCCCTACCAATTCATCACGATAGCCCCTGAACCGACCCTAGAACTCTCAATGCTCGGGAACCCTGAGAACCAAAAGCTCGGAACCGACTTTCTCCCTGTATTCGACTCACCGTCAGCGCATGTGCGTGTCCCGATTGTTTTTGTGGGCTATGGGATTGTCGATGCCACCTCGGGTATCAATGACTATGCCGGAATCGACGTGAAGAATTGCATCGTGCTGTTCCTGAGAGGAAAACCCGATCACTTCAAAGGAACAACTACCCATGCGGATAAAGTCCGGACTGCCCGCCATAAAGGAGCAGTAGGATATTTAACTGCAACCGGACCGGTCCTCAGTTCCTACGAGATGCGGCGCGGTGTCACAGGACTCCCAAGCGCCTTCTACGGACTTTCTCCAACACCCGACAACCTTCCCGGCGCATGGATTGGAACCTCGCTCGCGGCCCAAATTATTGCCGGCGGCGACAATCCCGATCAAGAACACCTTAGAAAATTGCAGGAGCAGCTCAACCGAACTACCAAGTCTCAGTCCTTTCTCACCGCATACGTCGGAGCCCTTGAATGGGAGTCGCGGCAAGAACAGAGCTTTCTGGTCAATGTCATCGCCGTCCTCCCAGGCAATGATCCACAGTTGAAACATGAAGCCATTATCATTGGGGCACATCGAGATCATTTCGGCCGACAAGCAGGACTCTTGTTTCCAGGAGCCGATGACAATGCGTCAGGGACGGCCGTTATGTTGGAGGTGGCCCGTACCCTCTCCACCCTCAG
>DATDFW010000482.1:0-2576 GCA_036522375.1 Nitrospiraceae bacterium | reverse complement strand
CAGTGGGTATCGCCTTTAGTCTCCTTTCAATCGCTCCCTATCTTGTCAGGCAGCGTGTCTCCATTGGAATGTTCTGGTTTTTACGCGAGTCGTTCGATGCGATTGGCGGCTTCGACGAGACATTGGTCAGCGTTGAAGACCTGGACTTTGCTGTGCGCCTCAAGGCGCACGGACAAAGCCGCGGGCAGAGATTTGGCACCATTTGGCGCAACGGCATCACGACGTCGTGCCGTAAGTGCGATCAGTTTGGAGACTGGTATATTTTTCTCAATCCTCGTCTTGTTAAGGCACTCTTCTCCGGCAGGAACAGATCAGCCGCTGATCGCTTCTGGTACGATGCAGACAGATGATGCCCAACATTTCTATCCAGCGGATCTGGTTGTGCCAGGCCGAATGTATGTGCCTCATGCCGAGATCTTCATCTGTCTCCTCACATGTCCAGCCTGGGGATTTCGAGAGGGCTCAAAATGGTTTTCCCACAACGTGACTAGAGTGCGCCCATCACATGCCGTCACACGCGAAGGTTTCATGAAGTGAGCCTCAGATTTCCCATCGAAGAGAAGCTCAAGGACGGTTCGCCTGTCCAGCTGGTACTGGCCGATCAGCAGGATGTCGAGCCTCTACGAAATCTCTATCGGATCATTGTCGAAGAGGGGACGTCATACCCGCACGACCGATTTCCGAATCAGGATGATTTCATGGACTATTGGTTTCGCGGCAAGAGTACCGTGGCGGCCTATGTGCCGGATCGTGCCGGTGCGGCGACCATGGCCGGGGCGTTCTACCTCAAGCCGAACTGGCCAGGGCGCGCAGGACAAGTGGCGAACGCCGGCTTCATCGTTGCACCCGACTGGCGCAACAAGGGCTTGGGCTGGCTGTTGGGTGCCACCATGCTGAAGTACGCCAAGCAGCTCGGCTACCGCAGCGTACTCTTCAATCTGGTATTTTCTGAAAATGTGGCCGCACGCCATCTCTGGGAACAACTTGGCTTCAAAGAACTGGGTGCGATTCCTGGCGCGGTGAGGAAGAACGATGGGACGTATCAAGATGCGATGATCATGTTTCGGTCGTTGCTTGGGCGCTAGTTCGAAGTCTCGGTCACCTAGGTACTGGAAGCGCCGTACACCCTCTTCCCTGTTCCACTCTGTTCTATCAACCGGTGAGATTGTTCTTCCCTCTCTTCCTCGCGAACCAGATCGAATAGCCTCTCTCTGACCTCTTCACGCCATCAGCATTGAAATCGCCTGTCGGTGAAGGTGTTGACCTACTAAGGTCTTGGCCTTCGCGGCTAACAACCTTCCGAGTCCTGTAGGGCTTCGCGCGGTCCTTGCCAACTCATAAAATTCACATACGCAACGCACTGTTCTGAATTGGAAGTATTCGTGGCATCACGATTGCTCAGATTCTGAGCCGATTTAGTTGTGCACCATTACAACTCCGCTGATGTCAGCTGCTCAACCCAATGGGCACCGATCAGCTAGGAAGGGCACACGGATTGTAGTCTAAGTCTCAAGATCGGCACGATTTCCAGATCAAGGCGTCATCCCGATGTCGACTGATCCAGGTCTGCCTAAAGAGTCATCACCGTGGAAACATGTATTCTGAAGCAGAGTGTGCAAGCGGGTCTTTTCAAGACGAATGCGATTTTCGTGTGGGCTGTCTGTCTCGTTCTCGTCGCTGCCTTTACAATAGCAGACCAATCAGAAGCTTCCGCAGGCTTTATTGTCTCGCCGTCTCCTTTGGTGTATACGGGGACGGTGGACGGGCCGAGCCAAACACAGGGTGTCACCGTAACCAACACGGGAACAATACGTTGACCGTCACCTGGCACGACTCGATCGATTGGCTCCGCAGCACGTCGGGTGACACGGTAACGATGCCGCCTGGTGGATCTGCCACCATCACACACACGGCCTATACCGCTGGACTTAGCGAGGGTACTCGTCAACGTATGGCGATGATTAGCGGTGGCGGAATGAGAACATGGGTGCCGGTCATGTTCACCCTGACAACATCGACCACAAATCCAACCATCGGGCTTAGCCCGACCAGTTTGGCCTTCACCGGGAGCGTGGGCGGAGCGAACCCGGGGGGCCCAATCCCTCAATATTACGAACACGGGTAGCGGGACCCTGAGCTGGTCGACCAGTGACAATGCTCCCTGGCTCACGGTCAGCCCTGCCTCCGGTTCGGGCCCCGGCGTCGCCACGGTGAGCGTCAACACGGCGGGCCTGGCGGCCGGCACCTTTAGTGCCACTATCACCGTCGCCGCCACCGGAGCGACGACGAAGACCGTTCCCGTAACATTGACCGTGACGGCACCATCAACCGGTGCAGCCACCTTGAACTCGAATGCGAGTAGCTCAAGTGATACGGTTGGCTACAAGGTCTATAAGGTCTATAAGGGAACCGCTTCCGGAGCATACGGCGTCCCTGTCGCGACTCTCCAAGGAAGTGTGCTCTCCTATCAAGCGATAGGACTTCAGATCAACACCACGTACTTCTTCGTGGTGACATCCTATGATGCGGCAGGAAACGAAAGTCCCCACTCCAATGAAGTGAGCAAGAGCATCTTC
>DATDFW010000481.1:0-4556 GCA_036522375.1 Nitrospiraceae bacterium | reverse complement strand
TGGCATGGAAGGATGTGTGGACCGGGGCATTCTTCACCGCTTTCCTTTTTACGATCGGAAAATTTGCCATTGGTCTCTATCTCGGCAGAAGTGAGATTGGTGCTCCCTATGGGGCCGCCGCGTCGTTGGTCATCCTGCTCGTCTGGGTATATTACTCAGCCCAAATCTTTCTCTTCGGAGCAGAATTCACTCAGGTATATGCCAAGACCTGTGGTGCTGATATCGTGCCGGCAGACGAGGCCGTTGCAATCAAACCAAAGAAGCCGCCCTGGTCAATGATGAATCACAACGGCGTAGTGGAGGCAGCGCCCGTTCAAAAGTCCTGGGGCAGACGAATCTTCACATGGACAGCGCTTATTGTTGCCCTCTTGGTGCTGGTCGGTGGCGGCCTGTGGTTTTTCAATCGGGAATTGCCCAGGATCATCGAGCATGAGCTTAACACGCACGTGACGGGCTACCAGTTTACGGTGAAACAGGCGACCCTCTCCCCGAAGTTGTCACTCGAGATCCGAGGATTGACCATGATTCAGACTGAATATCCCGACCCTCCGGTCGCAGAGATTCCTCGATGGCGTTTCAGCATTCAATGGCAACATATATTCTCTGGCGTGCTTGTCAGCGATTATGTGATTACTCGTCCAATCTTTAACATTACTCTGCCGCAGGCGAGGAAGGAACTCCAGGAAGAGGTGCCGATCCATAATAAAGGATGGCGAGAGGCCGTATATGCATTTTATCCCATCAAGATCAACGAGCTGACAATCGAAGATGCCGACGTCACCTACGTCGATCAGGACCCATCCAAACCACTTCACGTCACCCACCTGAACTTACTCGCCGGCAATATTCGTAATATTCGATCCCCCAACGATGCCTATCCCTCTGACCTGAAACTCGATAGCAATATCTTTGGTTCGGGACGCATTGAGATGAAGGGCCATGCCAATTTCCTTGCCGACCCACACGCAAGCATTGATGCTGATCTGACCTTGGACCATGTTGCACTTGAGCCATTGCTTCCCGTGACAGGACGCTACAATGTTCAAATACGCGGTGGGCTGCTCTCGGCCGATGGGCATCTAGAATTTACCGCCGAGGCCGAGACAAGGGCGACCTTGAAGACACTGATCATTGAGCATGCGCGCGTAGATTATGTCCACAGCCCCGAAACGACGACCAAAGAAGCACAGGTAGGCCAAGCTGCCGTGACGACCGCCAAGAAGCTCCAAGACAAGCCTGATACACTGATCAGGATCGATCATGGAGAACTCAAGAACAGCGATTTTGGCTTTGTCAACAAAGCGGCCGAACCGCCGTACCGCGTGTTTTTAACCAATGGCACGCTCCATCTGAACCACATCAGTAATCATCTCAGCGAAGGCAGCGGGCTCGTCACGCTTACGGGCGCATTCATGGGCACAGGGAACACCGTGATCAGCGGGACATTTCGACCCGAAACCACATCCCCAGACTTCGATCTGAACATCAAGATCGAAAGGACGCAGCTGCGCCCGATGAATAATCTGCTGCGGGCATATGGCAACTTTGACGTGACTGCTGGCCTGTTTTCGGTATATTCAGAATTGAGTGTCAAAAACGGCCGGATAGCAGGCTATATCAAACCTCTTTTCAAAGATATGACGGTGTATGATACCCGACAGGACAAAGACAAGAATCTGTTTCACAAACTCTATGAAGGTCTGGTCGGAGACGCTGCCAAGCTGCTTAAAAATAAACCACGGGAGGAAGTCGCAACCTTGACGGAGATATCAGGAGCCTTGGAATATCCTGAGACTAGCACCTGGCAGGCCGTCATCAATTTGGTGAAAAACGCTTTCTTCAAGGCGATCCTTCCGGGCTTTGAGAAACAGGTTCATTCCCAATCATAATTTAGGGTCCTGGGAGACTGATCATAGGAAATGTCAGTAGGTTATCCGTAAATAAAAACGAACTACACGTTCTCCAACCCTGTACGAGGTAGACGCTATGAGAATGCATGGGATGGGGTTTGGCTCTTTCGGGTTCCCATTGCGTGAGTTGAGAGGAATCACAACTTGCGGCAGCACGCGCACTCTCTCGCTCATAGGCGCAGTCTTGATCCTTCTGGGGGCTACAAATATTCCCGAATCAAAACAATCGCCGGCTAAACATACCCCGACGGAAGCCATGAGGATCACCGTCGGTCAAGCCATCGGAATCTTGCAGGATCAAGAGCTCCAGAAACCAGCGCGCATGAACGAGCGAGTCACTCGGCTAAAAACGATTGCCGATTCACGTTTTGACTATCGAGAGATGGCCAAGCGGTCGCTTGGAGGCCAGTGGGATAGGTTAGAAGAGCAGGACCGACAAGAGTTCGTCGATCTATTCACCGAGTTATTGACGACAACCTATGTGAACAATATACACGCCTATTCCGGCGAAGAGGTTACATTCCTCAGCGAACGGCTTGAAGGAAACCATGCGGAGGTCAAAAGCATAATGGTGGGGAAGAAATCGGAGACCCCGCTCGACTATAGGCTGATGATGAAGGGTGACGAGTGGAAAGCGTACGATGTGGTGGTTGATGGGATCAGCCTGGTCCGGAACTATCGAGAGCAGTTTGCAGCCATTCTCCGCTCATCATCATATGCGTACTTGGTCAAAACTCTGCGAGAGAAGAATGCGCAGTACAATGTGAAGGCCAAGACGTCTGAAACGAGCACATCATCCCGCTAAACAGCACTCTGGTCGGCAAGGGTCGCCTCAAACTCCGCCGTCTCGCCTCAGATGACGAACAAGCCCAATGTCCTATGCCACCTCTTGAGTGAGACTAGTCAGTTCTCTCGGCCATTGGTGCCGACATTCCCGATTCACACAGGCCCATAGACGCAATAGCGGTATGGTTAGTTTGCGGCCTGAGATCGTCCAGCTCTCGATCGGTTCGGCATTGTGGCTCCGGCATTTTGGGCAGGTCATCCTTCCCTCCTTTCTCGGAAAATTGAGGGTAGGTTATCACTAGATGAACAGGATGTGACTAGCAATATCCCTAGTTCTAGAAACTTGGCGATCTGCAGCGATCACAGTCGGAACATTGCGACGGCTCTTCAGGTGGCCAGATCGACACGGCGCGTCGAGTAAGTCGAACCGGAGAAATGCGGGTGCTTCAAGATCGCTAGTCCTTCTTGCGCCACCTACGAGCATGGTGAATGGCTCTTCAAGCATATCTCCAAGTGTTTTCAAGATGGGTGAGCAAGTCGAACTTGGTTTCGAGAACGTGGAATTGACCTCCAGCTCTTTCTTCAATCTATTTGGTCAGATTACTGAAGGGTTTGGTGAAGAAATTCGCAGGAGTCATGTTTTCCACGTTGGACTAAATCACGCCGCAAGCTTGTCTTCGCGGTAGAGAGTCGGCATGTGAAGTTGAGGAACGGCGCTGATTGACCGCCAAGAGTATATCTAAAGCCATCACGCGGTCGGACCTGTTAATCTACGACACGCTGGATAGTTAATGCGTACCCATCTTCGTTGACGTAAGCATTCACATTATCGCCGACCGCCACTAGATCCATCTTCGTGTTGTCGTCAACACGCACTCGTCTGGATTCGCCATTACTCTCCTTGATCGAGACATATTTCGCGCCAATGTCGTTCACTCGCCCACTAACCGATTCCTTGGAAATACGCTCGCTCATCGTCGGGGTAGCAGCGCGACGTTCAGACGCATTCTTTGTGCATCCGGCGACCATTGTGAGATTAATCAGAACAACTGCTGTGAGCATCAAGATTGTTCGCATTTGCATAATTCAATTCCTCCTTTCACCAGTCCACTATACCCTTGGACTGCAGCTATGCGGCCTCGGGAGGTCCCTAGGCAAACGTGAAATCAACAAAGACCAATGAGGCTCGCGTCGTCGACGCTCAGCGTGAGCCTCATCCCGAAACCTTTGGTATATCGAAGCTGTTCACACAATGGATTTCCACCGGGGACAAGCGCTATGTGGATGCACTCGATTGTGCGGCGGGAAAAAGTTGGCACCACCACCTGGCACCAATTGGACAGAACACCGGTCACTGTCCCGAAGTCATTGATCTGGAACGAGTCCCTACCCTATCCCATTACCGCCGACCCATGATGATGAATCAACAACCATTCGTCTCCGATGCGCTCGAAGAGATTCGTGGCTAACACCTTCGCCTGCTGCGGCTCGTCGGATTGATGGGTGGTAATGTGCTCCACACAGACGACCCAGGCTATATCGCCCGCCACCTGTACGATCACATCGGTAATCTCGAATGTCATAGAAAACGTATTGTTGAAGATCAAGACCCAGGAATCGCGCACAAGAGGCCAGCCCGCACGCAACGTCCAGCCTGGATGGATGCAGGTCACATAATCCTGGTGCGCCCAAATCGTATCCATTTCGCCGATGTCGAGGTTGCCAAATGCAGCATAGAACGCGTGGTTCGCCTTATTCACTTCTTCGATACGTTGTTCCAGCATGCACGAGTCCTTACCTGAACAATGAGCCGTATCATACTGCAATCACGGAGACGAGGGCGAGAGAAGAAAATAGGAG
>DATDFW010000480.1:0-2311 GCA_036522375.1 Nitrospiraceae bacterium | reverse complement strand
AGGGGCTGGATCGTGTGGAACGATGGGTCACTGTCCGTTGTGTGCCGGCTCCAACGGCAGTCCATCCCGATGAGGTTCGCTTCGATACGCTCTTGCCGGCGGGAGAAGTCGCCCAGTGGGATCTGACGATCTCCTGCGAAGTCGCCCGGCGAATCAGGTGTGATCATCCATATGAGCTTGCGCTCGTCGAGGTGGAGAGAGGGCTCCATTACGCCAGAGCTGACGATTGCCTCATTGTAACATCGAATGCCCAATTCAACATGTGGCTGAACCGCTCGCTTGCCGATCTCCACATGATGGTCTCGGATACTCCCGACGGCCCATATCCCTATGCTGGTGTCCCCTGGTTCAGCACCCCGTTCGGACGTGACGGCCTGATCACTGCTTTTGAATTTCTGTGGGTCAACCCCAATATCGCCCGGGGTGTGTTGGCCTATTTAGCTGCGAATCAGGCAAGGGAAGTTCATCCGGAGCAGGATGCTGAGATCGGCAAAATTTTGCATGAAACGCGCAAAGGAGAGATGGCGGCCCTTAACGAGATTCCTTACGGCCGCTATTACGGCAGCATTGACGCAACGCCGTTGTTCATTATGTTGGCCGGAGCCTATTATGAACGAACGGGCGATCAGGTCTTCATCACACAGATCTGGCCGAATATCGAGCTGGCGTTACAGTGGATTGATCGCGCTGGGGATCTCGATGGCGACGGCTTTGTGGAATACAGCCGCCGGTCGAAAGAAGGGCTGATTCATCAAGGATGGAAAGATTCGCAGGATGCCGTGTTTCATACAGATGGCCGCGCAGCGGAAGGGCCCATCGCGCTCTGCGAAGTACAAGGGTACGTGTTTGCCGCCAAGCGGCGCGCGGCTCAGTTGGCGTTGGCGCTGGGCCATACGGAGCAGTCCAGTCGTCTACTCAAGGAGGCGGACACGTTACGCACTCAATTCGAGCGACAGTTCTGGTGCAACGATCTCTCGTCCTATGCGTTAGCCTTGGACGGATTCAAGCAGCCCTGTCGAGTCAAGACATCGAATGCCGGCCACTGTCTTTGGACGGGCATTGCCGACCCCAAGCACGGCATGAGAACGGCCAAGACCTTGATGCGTGAGGAGTTCTTCAACGGATGGGGTGTCCGCACCGTGGCAGCGACTGAGACCCGCTTTAATCCGATGGCGTATCACAATGGATCGGTCTGGCCGCACGATAACGCCCTGATCGCAGCCGGTATGGCCTCCTATGGGTTCAAACAAGGCGCCCTGAAGATTCTTGGCGGTCTCTTCGACGCCACTCTCTTTCTAGAACTGCATCGCTTGCCTGAACTGTTGTGTGGGTTCCCGCGCCGACCCGGTGAAGGTCCAACGCTGTACCCGGTCGCCTGTAGTCCTCAGACGTGGTCCTCAGTCGCCGTGTTCCTGCTGCTCCAATCCTGCCTCGGCTTGCGAATTGAGGCCAGTCAGGGTCGCCTGTCATTCTCCCAACCGGTCTTGCCGCCGTTCTTGGAACACATTGAGATGAAGAATCTCAGGATTGGAGACGCCACAGTTGACCTCTCGTTTGAACGTCATGCGACGGATGTCGGAATCAACATCCTGAGGCGTGAAGGGCGCGTCGAGGTCGTGGTCACGAAATAATCGACCGCAGCGCTTTATTCGTTATGCATGGTGAGCGAAACGGTGTCGGCGACATGCTCGATCGGCTACGAGAGAAGAGTCGACACAGCACAGTGCTCGTCTCCGTGACACCGGCGCGTGCCAATTCCGACTTTTCTGAGAAATACTAGTGCGACTACAACCGTTCGCTCCAAGGTGGACTCAAGGCGAACGCAGCATTAATCAGTCCGACATGAGAATAGCCCTGGGGGAAGTTGCCGAGCTGGAGGCGAGCATGCGGGAGAAAGTGTTCTGAGAGGAGCCCGAGGCTATTGGCGGCCGTCATCACCCCCAACATAGCCTGCTGAGCCTCGGCCAAGCAACCGAGCTTCAACAGCGCCTGGACGACCCAGAACGAGCAGATGACGAAGCCGGCCTCCGGTTTGCCGAAATCGTCTTGTCGCAGATAGCGATAGAAGAACCCTATTCCCTCACCACCGTTCCCCACCCCGAGTTCCCGTAAGATTTCTTCCGTGGTGGCTTCACAGACCTTCCGGTTGGGAAAGCCGAGAATCGCCGCCTGGGCAAGTGCAGCATCGTATGTGTCATCGCCGGGCCCGTTGCGCAGCACGCCTCCCTTGGTTGCACCCTCCAATGCCCGCACAGCGAGAGTGCGAGCGCCGTCCAGATCCACGGAAAGGGACTGAAGAAACCCCGCCCGC
>DATDFW010000479.1:0-9283 GCA_036522375.1 Nitrospiraceae bacterium | reverse complement strand
CTATTAATATTCTCTCTTAAGGCATTACACGTTCAGTGCTGACCCGTTCTCATTTTTCTGGCGTAGTATCCAGGCCAAAGACTTTCGTCAAGCGTGAAAACCTTCGGCATGTCGATGCTTTCAATCACTGCCGGATATCCTACGCGCTCACCCAGTTGATAAACTTGAAGCCTTTGTGTATGTGCGACGGCTCGTCATAAGGGGTCTTGGGACTACGAAATAGTAGCCGATTTTCATGTTCTACTAAGTCCAGTCAGCATTGGGCTTGCCTTCCATTTCTCATCTCGAGACACATGTGTTCCGATGAGGCCATGGCCATCCTTATGCAGTGAGTCACCCAGCACGGGAGTAATATTTACTCTACGGCCGATCATACCTGGGAGACAATGTAGAGCTGTTGGTTGCGACTTTCGCTAAAGTCCGGACGGGACCGAGATAAATAGGGGGCTTAGCGAGCTGTGTGTGTGATGGATTGTAGCCGCCCCAATTGTTCAACTGCCCGAGAAAATTCTCCTGGCGTGATCGGAATCTGACTAAATCGTCCCTGCTGATAGAGAGCAGTGACGTCAGCCACAATGGGCCCGGCTGTCTTCCATTCCCGTTCAACCAGTTTAGAAAATTCATTGGCCGTAGCAGCTGGGGGTTTCCTCATCCCCTGTTTCTCCAGCATGCGAAGCATACGAGTATACAGCTGGACTATCCCAAGCTGCGGGTGTGATATCGGACTATGTGTTGCTGCCCAGAAACTAATCCTGTCCCGTAGCAAGAGGATGAGTAAGGCTAACCCGACCACGATCACTCCTGTAATAAGTCCCAACATGCCAGGATGAAACGTGTGAGCCATGTGCGTCAATCGGCCGAGAGCATGACTAATCGGGATACTCACCAACGACGTCCACTGATTCGCTCTCGCTCGCAACGCATCACTGCCTTCTCGTACTCCACGGACGACTGCCAATTGATCCTTTGCACTATAATGCACGAACAGGCGATCCCACTGTAATCGAAGAGACCCCACGAGTCGGCTGAAGGCCTCCCAGCGGGTGGTGGTCTCTGCCCCAATGACGGTGGGGGTAGGATCCATGATGATCCAGCCTGACTGAGGAAAATACACCTCGACCCAGGCATGGGCATCTCGCTGGCGTACGGTGAAATAGCCCCCATATTCATTCCATTCCGTGGCGAGGAATCCAGTCACGAGTCGAGCGGGAATACCTACAGTTCGCAACATGACAACCATGGCAGTCGCGTAATGTTCACAGTACCCGGTTTTTCGCGTGAACAGGAATTCCTCGAGGGGATGATTGAGCGTGGCCGTGTCGTTTTCAAGGCTGTAGCGGTAATTCTCCAAGAGATATTGCTGGATCGCCAGCGTCTGTTCGAAAGGGGTCGCAGCTTGCTGAATGGCACGATGTGCCAAGTCCGCGACCTTTTGCGACTCCAAGGGAACCTGAAGGTAATGGGAACGGATGGAGTCGGGATAGGCCAGGCTTGCCGCAGTTCGTTCCTCCGCGATGAGCTGCGGAGCATAGGAAATAACGGAGTATCGGATACGGGAAGAAGGGGAAACCGGCAAGTGAAGCCCACCCATATCATCGATCTGTACGGCGAGAAACTCGCCACTCACAAATTCAGCGAATGGCGCCGCAAACAAAACTGAGGTATCGAGCAATTCCAGTAAGATATCTTGGCGGATCGTTCCTGACAGACCATTCGATGGACGGCTGCCGGCTGGGCGAGCGAGAAATGTTCCATCAGCAACAGAGCTCAACGATCGCCGACGGGTTCCGCTATGACTCCATGACCGCCCATTGTACTGATCGTACGCGAGGCCTCTCAGGTAAAAACGATCTTTTTCCACAATAGGCTGATCCGGTAGTTCAACCCGCATAACGATCTGAGGATCTTGTTTGACAGACCCGATCGTCCCCAGGTCAACTTGATCGGAAAATCCAGTCGTCCGTAGGGCTTCCCCACTCGTCCTTTGCAGTATGCCTGCACCGATACGAGGGATGAGAAAGAAAATGAAGAGCGTGAGAACAACCGTCAGGACAGCAGTTCCATTCGTCAGCCAAAAGAAGCTGTGAGTGATCCTTCGTGGAAACATCAAGTGGCTGGCTGCCGTACTTGGAGGTGTGACAATGGAAGGGATCTCACCCTTTTCTTGGGTCAAGTGATAGAGAAGGAGTGTCCAAACAGCCGCGAGCAAATACAGTAAAAAAATTGGGACATACCACGCATCGGTCGTCAGTGCTGCGGAAGCCAAGATAGCCATGAGACTAATCGCGTAGAGATGTCGATAATCACGCCGCTGTTGAAGGGTGAGCAGCTTGATGCCCAACAGGACGACCAAAAAATGGATACCAGCTGGCAGAAGGTCCCGTGATATGACCGAGAGATCGACCAGCAATATGACAAAGGCGCCGATCAACAGAACATTCCACAAGGTCGACGAGGCAGTGATCCATGCCATTGCTCGGCGAAGGGAAAGGACACCGCCTGCGTGAAGCAGAGACATGATGAGAATGGTGATGGTTGGAAGGGCGAGCCAGAGTGGAACGCTCTGCGCGCATACAAGCCCGCTAAAGGCTGTGGCAGCAAGGAGGATGGAACTAAAGGCAAAGGCTTGATCAAAAGGCATGTGTCAATTCTTCGAGTTGCGTAGCATGGAGCACCCGATCAGCTTGCATCATCGGTGTGTATGCCGCCTGATTCGACCAGGGTACAACCGCCACTGTGTAGCTTCCCTCTCCAATCTGGGAAAACGGGGAGGGTTCTCCTTGATTGCCGGTTTCAGGTGACTGCCGTTGGCACAACGCCAGCAAACGCAGCATCGCCAGTAGATGAGCAGCCCCTAACCCGAGTCCTGAATCTTCTGTTCCTACAATGAGTCGTACCGGGTAGGCTCGCTCCGTCAATTGCCAGAGAAGTGATGCCACGAATGTCACGCTTCGTTCAAAAAGGGGTTCGCGATCTTCAGGCGCCACGATTGAGAGGAGAACCGTGATACGTCGTTGATCCTCCGATTCGGTTTCCCGTACCGTCAGCTGAGAAGTACGGGCGGTTGTCATCCAATGGATGGCTCGGGAATCATCTCCCGGTTGATACAGGCGAAGGTTGTAAAGTTGGCTCCCATCTCCCCGCCGGGGGAGAGACTCCCCTTGCCCTTCGCTCACCAATTCATCGACGAATCGCAAGGTGAGCGGCTTGATAGGAGGACTGACGAGCAGGTGCGCTTCCGTGGAATAGAGTCCTTTTTTGAGAAACAGGCCAAAGGGAAACAGCGTCTGAGCTCGTATGCCTTCGAACCAGATCCAGCCTCGTTTCGTGACAAGCAATGGGTAAGTAAGAAGCACAGAACTTTGCGGAGGCAACAGATGAATAACAAGACCTCGGTCGACATCTTGACCTTCGACGACATCGAATAGACACAGAGAAAAGCTGGGGAGGTACCGGTTTCGATTCGTGACCGAGAGTGTGAGGGTGGTCGGCTCGTTGGCCATGATGAGATCGGGTACATGTCGGCGAAATTCCAATCGACGAAGACAATGCTCAGAAAGCAGTCCGGAGATCACGATGAAGCTGAGCATCATCGCAAGGAGTAGGTAAAACAGATTGTTGCCGGTGTTGATGGCTGCGAGCCCGATTCCAAATGTGAAAAGAAGAAATCGAGTCCCTTCAGGCGTAAGACGGATCGACCTCCGCCGGGACATGTTCCGGACTACGGTGAAAAGTGAGGAGGTGTGGAGGTTGCGGAGTGAATGCTTCACGCGTGTTGCTCATCCAGCAGTTGGCCGGGGCATCCATCTGTGATTGCCTAGACTGGAACGGGAACGGTTTCGACGATGTCGAGTACCATGCGCTCTGCCTGCTCGAAGCTCTGTGTTCGCATGCCATGAGTCCGGTTCAGCATGACGCGGTGGGACAGCACGATGGGCGCTAGTTCCTTGATATCGTCGGGGAGACAATAGTCGCGTCCGCGGACGACCGCCAGAGCCTTAGCTGCTTTGCTCAGCCCCAGCGCTCCGCGTGTGCTGACCCCAAGGGATAGGAGCTCGCTCTGACGAGTCGCTTGTACAATTGCCAGTAAATAGTCTGTCAAACTCTCCTCCATGTGGACCTGATCCACCCGGGTCTGTAACGCCAAGACTTCGTGGGCTGACAGTACCGCTTCCAGCATCTCAGCAGGATGCAACGAATGCGGACGGGCGAGCACTTTGCGTTCTTCTTCGAGCGTGGGATATCCAATGCAAAGGCGCATCAAAAATCTATCGAGTTGGGATTCTGGAAGGGGAAATGTTCCGTGATATTCCGCGGGATTCTGCGTGGCGATGACCATAAATGGTTGCTCAAGCATATGCGTCTGATTGTCGACGGAAATCTGTGCTTCACTCATCGCTTCCAAGAGACTGCTCTGGGTCTTCGGCGTCGTGCGATTGATCTCATCGGCTAACACGACGTTGGCGAAGATCGGACCGCGTATAAACTCAAACACTTGCTTTTGCCGATTAAACATAGAAACCCCGACGATGTCGGAGGGCAAGAGATCGCTGGTGAATTGAATGCGCTTGAATGAGCAATCCAGCGATCGGGCCAAGCTGTGCGCCAACGTGGTTTTGCCGACGCCGGGAACATCTTCGATCAAAAGATGGCCACGGGCCAAAAGACAGACCACCGCCATCTCGATCACGTGGGTCTTCCCCTTGATGACCAGTGCAATATTATCCTGGATTGTCCGGATGGTGTGGGCTGAACTCATGTTGGGGTTACTGGTCGTGATCGTTCAGGAATGAATGGTGATTTGACACGACCGAAGTCTAACAAAGGGTCTATAGATGGTCAATTTTCCCATGAGTTCTTGCATCAACCAGCCTGGAGAGGACGGCTAATAGGGTTTTATTTGATCGACTATTCTGTTTTGGTCTACTCCGGCACGAGGATCAGCATCCAAGGAGGGCTTTCTTCCACCATGTCGGAAAACCGTCTGGCGGTACTGCTGGCGGGAATTCCTGGAAAGACGGCTCCGTGACGAATCTGAACAGAGCTGAAACGATAGAAGGGATCTTGAGCCGAGAGTAAGGGAAGGACTCGAGGAATCTGCCTGCGTAACGGGCCGCAATCTGACAGGCTTATGGTCTCGCCAAGCGCAAGGTATGACAGCCGATCGAAAATCTCGCCGAAAGTCCTCTTGATAGAGTCTGGTGTGAATGGCTGATTGTCCGGCCGGTAGCGGTCGTCGTCGAGAAGTTGTGCCAGAAGTTCCCAGAAAACCTGGGTGTCGACGGCTCCGAGAACGCATAGAACGCCTCGGCGTGCCAATAGGTCAAGCAAGGCGAGGGGACCTCGAATGTCAAACTTCCATGCAGGAAAGAGGAGGGCACGGTCTCCATGGCACACCTCCAGGGCCGGTTCCCCGGAAAAGTTGATCTGCCGAAACGGGCCTTTGGTGCGATGAAGCTCGTGAGTGATGATCTGATCGGACAAGCGGGTCGGTTCATAGGCAAACGTGGGTGTCGCGGGAGCCCAGCAGGTTGCGATCGAATAGCGGGGAGCGAGTTTCCCAGTCTTGTCGAGATCGCCCAAATCGAACATGTCCCGATTTCCAAAGAATTGAAACGAAAGCCCTGTCCGAGATCGAAGGCCGTTGAGTCGTTCCCGCTCTGGATGGAGTGGACCACCCAGCTTTGAGCCTGGTTGTAGTCGATCGAGGCTATGGAGAATCAATTCGCGTTTTCGCTGTTGAAGGCGGGCTACGTATAGCTCGACAAGTTCCGTAGCGAACGACAGGTCGCCAGATCCCACATCAAGCAGGGAGGCCACATCTGCACTAAGCAGCAGGTCAAAGGGGTTAAAGTGGGAGTGGACGAACGCCTCGATCTCTTTGCTTCGTAGGGAAGTGACCGGCCATTGGAACTTCGGGCCCTCAACGACGCCGAACCATACACAGAGGGCTCGAACCGCCTTTGTCGGTGGCAGCCCTGTGAGCTCTTTCAGTCGGGGTCCGGGGAGATCCTGAATTCTTACAGCTTGTGAATTTCCCAACGCCAGGGTGATCGCATCTCGGATGATGGGGGGAAGATCGGCGTGATGGACTTCCTCGATCAACCGATTCAGTGTCGCAGTGAGTTGTTTTGTTTCAACAAGTTTACGTGAGGCCTCCCATTCCTTGTCGCGTTCCTGCAAGAGCTGAGTAACCTGTGAACGAAAGTCTGCAAGAACTTGTGCAGGGGAATTCATAAGTCTAGCGTGGGGCGCGTAATGGTATCTCAGTCGATGTCAGGATGTCAGTTGTGAATGTGTAGCAGCAGCATAACGACCTGGTCTATAAGCGTCAAGGTTAGCGTCTTGCCGACCCCGAGATACCTGTGTTAGGTAGAGGTCATGCATAAAACAACGGTGAAAATCGCTGGAGAAGCAATCTTTATCACATACAGAGTACTGTTGGTCGTTGGAGCATTGTGGTTCACCATAGCCTGCACAAGTGGAGGAAGTGCCAAATCCTCTGTCGCCTCACAGGACGCGCAGCATGCGTTGTTCAAAGAGTGGCAGATCATTGATACGGCGACGGGGCGGACGGTCTCGCTCGACCAGTGGATGGCATTGTTGCTCCAGCAAGACATCATTTATCTGGGTGAGGAACACCACAATCGTGTTCATATCGATGCGGCACTGACGGTATTGCGGAGGCTGAAGGCAGGGGAGCGCACGCCGACCTTGGCCATGGAGATGTTCGGCTGGGACGGCCAAGCAGCATTGGATCAGTATCTTTTCAGTTCAGATATGAACCGCCAGGAATTTCTTCAGGCCGTCAAATGGCAACAAAACTGGGGTGGCCCGTACGAGGATTATGAACCGCTGGTTCGGTTGGCAAAAGAACAACATTGGGCTGTGGATGCCATGAATCCTCCGAAACCCTTGGTGCGGCTTGTTGCCAAGCATGGCCTGGCTCAAGCGGAGTCTGACCCGATAATGGCACAGTGGGGAATGAAGGGCGAAGCCATGGTCGACGATCCGATGTATCGGACGCGCATTCTTCAGCAGCTCCAGGCCTGTCATGGTGGGGGAGCAGACAGCCGCTATCAGACGATGCTCGAAGCCTCCATGGTTCGGGATGAAGGGATGGCCAAGACATTAGTCAGTCGCCTCAAACAGATTCGCTCAGAGAGCAATGTGATGGCTGGACCGCTGGTGAGTTATACAGGGGCTGGACACATTCAGTACAACCTTCCGGTTCCAAAGCGAGTGTCCCGACGCCTGACCGGTCAGGTCCGTCAGGTCAGTGTCTACATGACCTCATTCGATGTAGGGCGCATTGAGGAATTCCAAGACATGATCCGCGAAAAGATTGCGGATTATTTGTGGCTGACACCGGTAAGTGAAAAGGGGCTGCCTCGTCGATGCTGAGAATGCCGTGAAGGGTCAATCTTCGGTGAGCAGAACGCGTCCTTACGTGTCTGGCACTGCATTGCCCAGGTGGCATTATTTATTCGATCTCAATAGAGCCGCCACCAAAAAGCTCTCACAATTCGATAGGAAAGGCTGGAACCGCTAGCTTAAAACCGATGAGCCCTTGACAGATTCCAATGTCTGTTTCAAACTAAGCTGGAATATCGGCGGGAGGTGTTTGTGATTAGGAACACAATGCATGCGAAATAAGATTCCCTGCTCCGCCGAGCGGTTAAGCCTCCTGGATCCTCCGATGATCCAAGCGGTGGTTGCTCGCAATGCCTTTCACATCGGCAATCAGTACCTCTCTGAAAATCGCGTTCGGATCGTCGAGGCTGATGACTCCCAGATTTCATCCGCTGTCATCGGAAATTCCGGCCTCTATGAACAGACCATTCGTCTCAAGGAAGGGCATCTGATCTCAAAATGTAGCTGTGCGTTGCCGGAAGAACCGATGTGTCGTCACTGTATTGCGGTTTTGTTGGAGTACCATCGCTGGGCACAGCCGAGAAATGGCCAGCAGAAAAAAGCAAAGCCGTCCGTAGTCCCCCCTCCGGCACAACCCACTCCGAATAGTGCGGGTGCATCTCCACCAAACTCTAATTCGACGACCGACCTGAAATTGGGTGAGGTGATGGCGTTTGTCGAATGGTTGCACCCTGCGATCAAGGCATTGGAACATGGACAAGCGTTGCCTGATTCGCCAAAGCCTGGCGGTGATCTCGCTCCCTGGATTCAGGCTATTCGCAATCTGGAAGAGCGGCGCCGCGAGAGCGAAGTAGCACGGATAAATCTGGAATCTGACATGCGGGACCGAGAAGCTTATGTAGGACGATTGACGCAACAGGTGCAAGCCTCCATGGATGAGGTTAAGGTTTCTAACGCCAGTGCTCAGCAGCTTCAGCAGGAACTGACTGTTTGCAAAGAAATGCTCGCGAAGGCTTCCGAGATTGCCTCAGAAGTCTGGAACTATAACACCCAACTCAAGTCCCTCGCTGGTGATGTGATGGCAAAGGGATCACAGCTCGAAAAACTGGTTCATTCCATTAAAGACGCTTCGACGGCCTTGAAATCTCTAGGTAAGACTTCTGCTACTCCCTAGCCAGCCAGCTTCGTTTTTCCTTTTCGGCACCATTCTTCTTTATCAAGATAGCGGTCCTCATATGTAATTTTAGTGGCTGTTACCCTGTTTTTTGTCATTGATCAATCTACTCAATAGGTTGGCAATTCGCCGGTATCTGTTCAAGAGATAGGGAAGGTGGGGGAACTTACGGCGAGAGAGAGCGAGAAGATGTCTTCGTCGATGAAAGGATCACCTCATGTGCCGTCACTTGAAGGGTTGCGAGACAAGGGCGGTCTGAGTGGTACCTTCAGGCGAACGAGCCATCCCATTGCCGGTGAGCCTAGCACGAGAGGGTAGGCTCATTGTCTGACCAACCAATCGAGGTCGTCCTGCGCGAAGTGCTTTCGTTCGCTTTGGGAAAGGACACTGACGCAATGATTCCATCTCTGCCAAGGAAGTTCGTAACGACTGAGCGATCAGCCACGCCAGCGTCAAACTAGGACTCCAATATACCGCATCACGGATGCGCTCGACGAGCTCACCTGGGAGACTGACGGTCAGCCGAACAGTGTGAAGCGGTTGTCGTCCTGCCTTGCTCAATCCAGAACGCGGGATCGTGATCCCTTGGCGCTTGTTCTTGATTGAGTCTATCGAAGTAGTCTGATCGGTCAATGACATTGGTAGCCTCTCAAGGTTGCTCTGAAATCACGTAGTAACTGTACCTGCCTGATTGGAGGACCGCGCCGCTGCTGATGGGCAGGACGCGGCCCCAAT
>DATDFW010000478.1:0-5175 GCA_036522375.1 Nitrospiraceae bacterium | reverse complement strand
TCTTCAAAGAACGTCGGGAGGACGGCTTTAAGTTGGCTCAGGATCGGTCGATCGGCAGTGACGACCCCGAGAGGCGTCTCAAAATCCTTGTCCGTCATGGCAAACACGTGATCCAATCCGGCCGAGGCTGTGCCGATGATGACAAACAGATCCGGCTGCGCCGCATCTTGCAACTCTTTATAGGCCCAGGCATAGATCGGCCCTGCCTGTTTCAGATCATAGGTCGGTGCCACGAGGCCCTTAATCTTTTTCCCCGCATGCTCCGACGGCTTAAATTCCGGGCCTTCTTTCGACGTAAAGAATCCATCGATTTGTTTTTTCAGTTTCGCGCCGTCTGCTTCGTACCCTCGCCCGGCAAAGGCCGCGCGGCGTAGCGGGCTCTGACGGTAGGTCTCTTGCGCGAGCCGGCGAGCATCCTCGGCCCGCTGACCTTCTAAGAATAGCTTCTCATTCAGGTCGGAGACCAATCGCTCCATCCTGTTAGGACCGAGGAATTCCCCGAATCGTTTGAGATAGAGTGCGCCGATTTCAGCCAATGAATGCTCGCCGTCGAAATGCTGAATGATGAAAAAATAGTTGAGAGGCAGAACAAGCCTCTCCTTGCTCAATCCGGTCGGGTCCCACAGGACCATATACTGTTCTTCACCCTCTTTGATCGGCGAATACTGGAGGTTTCGAAGCGCAGGGTACTGCTGAGGGTCTTTAGCTATACTGGTCGTCATGGTGAGCCATTGTAATGGAGACTCTGAAGAGGCTGCAACCGATGAGATGGTCTATCTGGTCTGTTCGGTCTGTCTGGTCTATCTGGTTAGTTGCATCCGACCAAACAAACAAGACAGACCAGATAGATAGACGAGATAGACCTACTCTTCCTTCGCCTGCTTGCTGCTGGACAGTCGGCTCATCACTACCAATATGAGGATGGTGAGACCCAAGAGCCAGAGACTTGGGCGGCCATAGGAGGGATCGGAGAACTCGATGAGATCGGTCAATCGCCCGATCAAAAGCGACATGCGGGCCATCACGGTGTAGCCGAAGGCCGCGCCGAACGCGATCATCAAAAAGAGGATGCCTGTCCGGGCCACGACCTTGCCAGGACCCGTGTGCTCGACGGAGAAAAAGAAGTAGAACAACACCGAACAGACCCCGACCAAAATGATGATGGTGTTCAGACTGCTGGTGGGATTCAGCAGGTTCCAGGTAAAGGTGACGCCTTCTCCCGGCGCCATCGTCAGCAACGGACGAACCGTATCTTCAATCTGTTTCAAGATAAAGGAGGAAATTGTTCGCGGAATGGCGAGCCCCGACCCGACACCGACGATGAACGCAAATGCGTATCGTGAGAGCCAGGCGGCTTTTGGGACATAGCGCGTCAGCATGAGCAGCCCGATGGCAACGGGAATCAACAGTGCCAACTCCCCGTTCTCGACCATCGGCTTCCAGATGAGTTGCACGATCACCGTGTCATATGTTTTGACGATTGTGTACCCGACCGACACGCCGACGTAAAGGTTCTCCGCCAACTTGAACAGCGGATTGTCTTCGTACAGGAACGTGAAAATAAAGAGGGTGAGACCCACCGCCACCCAGGCCCCGATAATCATTTCAAACGACATAGGTTCCTACGTTCCCGAATAGCCCTGCTGCTTGCCTTGCTTCCGCAGAGAAAAATAGAACAGATTGCACATGATTACGAGCACGATGATGGCAAGATGGGTGGCCGATTGCGCATCCATACCCGCAATGGCTCTTCCCTTCTGGTCGATCAACGTTTCGTATTCCGCCGCCCCGCGCAAGCCGCCGATGAGACCGTTGAGCTGGCCACTGCGCAACAGCGGATAGAGCCCGGGCGCCATCACGCCGGTGCAGCCGCCGCCGAGTTCGAACTTGTATTTGTCCTTCCCGAACACGTACCAGGCTTCCACACCGGGATTGCCGGCACCCAGGCTGACGGCATAGTTCACATCGCGCAGGTTTGCGACGTGTTGGAGCACGGGCAGTCCTTTCGTTGATTTGCCGTTGTAGTCGGATGGGAAGGCCCCATAGAGGTCTTGCCCCATATTGATGATGACGGCCGTACCGCCGGGGCTCCACCCGAGGAACACATAATCCTTCCCGTTTTCCTTTCCCATCTCGCGGGCAACCTGGGTGATGATCTGGTCGGCCAGGCCGGTGCCGGAAACCCAGAGCGTCAACGCGACCACGCGAAGATTCTTCTTGAAGGCGTGACGCAACAATGAAATCGCTTGCGGCTGGAGTTCAGGCTTCGATGCCGGATCGAAGTCCAGCGAGAGCAGGAATACGGCTCCCTCAGGGAGCGACTCGATGTGGTCGTACACCCCGCGCACCTCGTTGGAAATCTTGATCGGCAATCCGACTGGATAGAGCAATGGCAAAAGTGTGCAGAGGCCGATCACCAGGAAGATGATCCGCCGGTCGATTCTCAACATGCGTTCGGAGAAACTCATCGCGAGACTGTTATTCGTGAATCATTACACGTCAATGGACGTGCTTCGGCGTTTAACGAATAACGTTGAACGTGTAACGTCATTCCTTTCCGCCCCCCAGATACGACCGTTCCAGGCCGAAGATAATCTTGATGGAAAGCGCGACCGTGCCGAGGCTCACGCCGATCAGGATCGCGCGCCGTACCGATGCGTTCAGCACGTTCAAGATCCATTGGGACAGGTCTCCGCTGAGGGGAATGAGATATTCTCCGAGCGGGACACGGCCCGTCATGACAATCACCGCCGCAATGAGCAGCACCGATGCCTCACGGCTCCGAGCACGGAACGACCGATAGGCGGCCGATGCGATGAAGAACGCAAGAATGGCGAACATCGTCCCCTGGAGCGGGACCATCATGAAATTGTAGACCCATCCAAATGCCGTCATGGCGCCGTCGACGGCTTCCTTGCCGTTCGACCACAGGCCGACCGCAATGGTGCCCAGCATGCTGACATAGAGCACGAAACTATAGCCCCAGCCCGCTTCTTTTCTCCGTATCTTGACGGCATGGACGTGGAACAGGCTGCTCACACCCAGCACCAGCGCAAACCCGCCGATGATCTGGAGCCACTTGGTAGCGGAAGTCAGCATCTGCTCCGAGGCAGGATGCGGCACATAGTATTGGGCGGCGAACACAATCCCGGTGATAAGGGTGACCAAGAGCGGAAGCTGTCGGCGGAGAAAGATCATTTTACGTCTTTGAACAGGTCCAGAAATAACTGGGGCCATTGTGCGCCGAGGATGACCCCGAGGGTGGCCAGGACGGTCCCGACCCCGAGCACTCCGAGGATCAGCGCCTTGCCGATGTCCTGTCCGCGAAGGGTACCGACTTGCACCGGTTCTCGGGAAAGATAGGCACTGGCAGCATAGAGTTCCTCCCCGATCAGTGTGTAATCACATGTGGTCACGAAGAACGGGAGCTGGTGATCGGAGTCCGTCCCGGCAATTTGGATTGCGCCGGTGCTCGCGCCTGTTTCCGTCAACAGCAGCGCCTCGGCGAAATACGATCCCATGAAGAAATTCGCCGCCGGCTTTTTGCGCAACATGATCCCGTCCACCGCCGCGGTATAGCTGAATTGATCCGACGTAATGAAGAAATTCGAATCGTCCTTGTAGAGATCCGGCTTACCGGCTTCCAGATAGGCTTGTTTCGTAAT
The DNA here is from genome assembly GCA_036522375.1 of Nitrospiraceae bacterium. GTDB lineage: Bacteria > Nitrospirota > Nitrospiria > Nitrospirales > Nitrospiraceae > Palsa-1315. The sequence continues at coordinate 1,510 of DATDFW010000478.1, read as the reverse complement.
TTCCTGGCACACGGCCATGGTGATCGGATCGCGGTGCGGCACGAGTAAATCGGTCTCATAGGCGGCCGCACGTTTCGCCACGCGTCCCAGAATGATCGCTGCGGCAATGGTCGAAGGATCATGCATATCGTGGGCGCCGGTGAGGTATAGGATCGGCTTGCCCAACTCGGTCGCGCGGCCGATGGCTTCATCCACCGCAGCAAGGCCGGGAATGCGCCGGAGGAAGATCTCTCTCTTTCTCGCTGTCCCTATTGCGTAGAACACGATACCGCCGAACAGAAGTGCCAGTATCAGATTATTCATCTGATTCCAGTTGATCCAATTCGGTTGTGGCATAGCCTGAACCGGCGTGGCGATCGCGCGATCGTTGCCCGAGACCCTTGCCACGGTCACAAGGTAGACGGTTCCGTCCTTGAGATCGATTCCCTTCCCATTCCTCAACGTGATCTGGTGCTGGTCTCCAGTCGCCGGCCTCGTCCACCAAGGCCACTTGGATTCACGGACATAGCGTTGATTCGCAGGGAACTCTGCCACAACCTTCATCGCAGCAGGGTCCGGCACTACTGTTCCCTCGCTGAGCAACACCTGATACTTGGTCTCGGCACTATCGGAAGGAGCGGGCGACCAAAGCACAGTCAAGCTGCCGCCTCCATCGCTCGGGGTATCAAATACTCGAACATCCTCCGGAGGAGCGAGCGGCGTCTTCGTCTGCGCATCAGTTTGAGCAAACACCGGCAACCACGACTGACTCAGAAGAACCACGGACAGAAGCACCGATGCCTTCCACAAGGCGGGATGCTCAAAACGGCTGTCCAGCAAGGCCGCAGGCGAGTCGAAACCGGAGGCGTAGCAGTTTTCACCCTCCCACCCCGAGCTACCGGGCAGCTCTTCCCCGGAGGGGTACGTTGAGGATTTCGAAGAGCCGAGAACGAAGCTGGCAGACGTTTTCAGCATCCCGCTAAGCTCCTTCGATCAATTCAATATTGGCGCGCGGAATCATAGCCGTGCTGCCGTCTGCAAAGCGGACTCCCATCACGCGCACTTCACTCTCGGTCGGAATCTTCTGGAGATCGGACGGCAGACTTGCGACCTCACCGAGTTTTCCAAACAACGGATCTCGAATGATGCGAACCTGGTCGCCGATCCTGATGCCTTCCCGCTCCAGAGCGGCTGATGCACCGGGCGCGATCGGTGCGCCTGCGGCTTTGGGAATGATGATCTCCGGCCGAATGACGCCGGCTCGAATTTGTGTCGCGCCTGAGATCGAAGCCGGCTGTCCTGCGTGAGCAGAGAGGAGCGCAAAGGTTTTGCCGGCCATAGGAATGGAGCCGAACCCTTCGGTGAGGATCAGCGTAAAGCCGACCTGTTCCGTACCTGTAATTGCCACGCCAAGGTCGTAGCCCAGCAGTGCGCGCAAATCCTTATCATGGATGCCGCCGATGACCACGCCGGCCACGCCCAGCTCTTTCGCGCGAGCCAGTGCCTCCGACGAGATGAAGGAGCCGCCTAC
>DATDFW010000477.1:0-8469 GCA_036522375.1 Nitrospiraceae bacterium | reverse complement strand
ATCACCGGAAGCCGTGACCAGACGATCAAGTTGTTCGACATGCCTCACCTGACGGAACAGCGAACGCTCAAAGGTCATACTGCATGGGTGCGTGCGCTTGCCGTCACACCGGACAACAAAGTACTGATCAGTGCCAGCGATGATGCGACGATTCGGTTTTGGGACCTCTCGAACGGCCGTTGTTTCAGAACGCTCAAGGCCCATACCGCAGGCGTTCGAAGTGTCACCTTGTCTCCGGATGGAATGAAGCTGGCCAGCGCATCATGGGATCGCACGGTGAAATTGTGGGCTGGAGGTGAAGAACCCGCCGAGTAGTCTCTACATGTCCTCCACCTCATCCCTTGCCGAGGGAATGCCGTAGCGCTTGCACTTTTCCCAAAGGGCTTTTCGTGAGAGACCAAGAATTTTCGAAGCCGTGGTTCGACTCCCATCTACACGCCCGAGGACTGAGACAATATACTCACGCTCGAACTGTTCCCGCGCTGTCGCCAGTGAGATTAGCGGACGTTCCTCGCGCTTCTGTCCTGTCAGCCCTTCACTACAGAATCCACAAGACTCTTGTGGAGCCCCGCCTGTAAACGGACAGGATTGGAACCCACACAGATCGAACGGTTGAATGGCTCCGTCATCCCGTCCCAGCGCCACCGCGCGCTCGACCATGTTCTCCAGCTCCCGCACATTCCCGGGAAACGAATAGCGCAAGAGCAGCTCGCGCGACTGCGCGGAAAATCCTTTCAGTTTTTTGTTCATCTTGGTGGAGCAGGTCTTGAGCACATGATCGCCGATCACCAAGATGTCCTCCTGTCGCTGACGCAGCGGCGGAATGACGATCTGGACGACGTTGAGCCGATAGAACAGATCTTCTCGGAATCGTCCTTGAGCAACCTCTTTCCGTAAGTCCTTCTGGGTCGCACAGACCAGGCGGACATCAACATCAATCCTATCGTTCCCCCCAACGCGCTCAAACTGCCGTTCCTGGAGCACCCGCAACAGTTTCACTTGGATGACTGGCGAGATTTCACCGATCTCGTCAAGGAATAGCGTGCCTCGATGCGCCAACTCAAATCGACCTCGACGCTGACGGAGCGCGCCCGTGAAGGCGCCTTTCTCATGACCAAATAGCTCGGCTTCGAGCAACGTCTCCGGTAAGGCAGCGCAACTGACTTTGATCAGCGGATGATGGCTGCGCGGACTATTCTGGTGAATCGCGTTTGCCACCAGTTCTTTGCCGGTCCCGCTCTCTCCGAGAATCAAAATCGTTGAGTCCGTCCCCGCCACCATCTTGATCTTGTCCAGCACCGCTCGCATTTGGTTGTTTGTTCCGAGAATACCCCCGAAACTAAACTTGTCCTCCAACGCTTCCTTGAGGTCCTGATTCTCGCGCCGCAATGCCACCACACGACCTACTCGCTCGACGATTAATAGTAATTCATCCATCTGGAACGGTTTCGTGATGTAGTCGAATGCACCGAGCTTCATCGCGCCGACCGCCGTTTCCACCGATCCGTGAGCGGTAATGACGACAACCTCTGTATGGGGCGACTGCTCTTTGGTCGCAGTGAGCACCGTGAGCCCGTCCGCACCTGGCAGACGTAGATCGGTGATCACCAGATCAAACGACCGTTGACGGATCGCTTCGATGCCTTCCGTCCCGGATGCAGCCGCTTCGACGTCATGGCCGACCGTCTCCAACGTATCGACCATTGAAAGCCGCATCAGCGGCTCATCGTCGACGAACAGAATTTTGAGCCCCTTCATGACACCCGCTCCATCAGGGAACGTTCACGAGCCACGGGGAGACAGAGCGTAAAGGTCGTACCTTTTCCGACTTCGCTATCCACCAAAATCCTTCCTCCGTGGCGCTCGGCGATGCCCAGGCTGACCGATAGGCCGAGTCCGGTTCCTTCGCCTTCGCGATTGGTCGTAAAGAAGGGGTCGAAAATCCTCGGCAGGACTGCCGGCGGAATACCCGATCCCGTATCGCACACCTCGATGAGGCAAACGCCTTCAACCACGGATGTTCGGATCGTCAGTCTCCCTCCGTCAGTCATCGCTTGCACTGCATTCAATATCAGGTTCATCAAGACCTGCTCAATCATGTGCCGATCAACCATGACATTCGGCAACCCTTGGCTGAATGCTGTCTCCAACACGATTCGTTTCGGAGCAAAGAGATGAGTCGTCAAGACCAAGACCCGATCAACGACGTGATTGATATCCGTCAGCGCAAACTCAGGCTCATGCTGCTGCGAAAAATCAAGAAGTTGCCGAACAATCTTCTGTACACGCCGCACACCATCTTCCATCGACACCCGATATTCCTCTTGCCGGCTCGGCGACAGCGTCCCCTTCCGCAAGTTGTAGAGGCAGTTGAGGATCCCGCCCAGAGGATTGTTGATTTCATGCGCCACCCCCGCGGCGAGCCTTCCGACCGAGACCAGCTTCTCGGAATTCTTGATCTGTTGCTCCAATTTCTTGGTCTCCGTCATATCACGCGCGATGCCCAGCACACCCAGGATCGCTCCTTCGGCCGAATGCAGCGGAGACACGCTCACCATGACAGCCCTCGGCTCCCCTGTGCGAGTGACCACTTCGACCTCATAGACCTGCTTCGCACCGATATCCAAGGTACTCTTGAGACGCTTCCCTCGATGGCGCTTCGAGAGGAGGACAAGATATGGGCGACCAAGTAAATCATCTTTCCGATAACCCCATGCTTCGATCTTACCGTTGACGTAGGTGAACTGTTGCTCGGTATCGAGGGTGTAAATGACATCGTTGGCATTCTCAAGCAGATTCTCAAGATACTGCTTGGTTTCTTCAATTTCCCGCGTGCGCTCTCGTACCTTATCCTCCAACTCTTCCCGGTAGGTTTCCAGTTGCTGTTCTAACCGCTTCCGGTCGGTGATGTCCCGCAACTGCACCATCACCGATAGTTGGTCAGCCTCTCCGACCAGGATCAGAGCCATTTCAGCCGGAGTTTCCAGCCCGTCGGCATGGCGGACCACGATCTCCTGGGTAGGCACTTTCCGCTGCCCTGAAAGGGTGTCGCTCAGCCACCTGCGCAACGCATCGTGATAGTCGGAGAGGATGACTTCGAGCAGACTGCGGCCGACCACGTTCGCCTCTGCGTACCCCAGGGCTTGCTCCTCACGTTTATTGACGGCGACGATTATGCCGCTCGGATCCACCATAAATACCGAGTCCGCCACCAAATCGAATAACGCTTTATACCGCGCCTGCGAGGCCATGAGCTGCTGCGTCCGTTCCGACACAACCTGTTCAAGTTGCGTCGTATGCTCTTGCACTCGTTGTTCAAGCCGATGCCGTTCGGTCACGTCTCGTACGAACGCGCGCGAGTGAACCAGCCCGCCCCGTTCTTGATCGATGAGTGCCGTGGCGTGAATCTCCACGTCGATCGGGTGCCCGTCTTTGGCCAGAAAGACGGTTTCCATCGAACTGCGTCCTTCCGCCACCAACCGTTCCAGATATCGCAAGACGAGCGGCTCCTGGCCGCGCGGCACGAGGTCCCAGAGCTTCATCGACAACATCTCATCGAGGGTGTATTTCAATTTCTCGAGTCCTGTCTTATTCACATGGACGAATCGACCGTTCCGGTTCAACTGATAGATCATTTCTGGAGAATGCTCGATCAAATCCCGGTACTTTTCTTCCAGGCGATGCACATCCACCACACGCTGTTCGATTTGCGCAAACGATCGCTGGAGATTCGTCGCCATTTGATTAAACGCATCAGCGAGTCCTTCAATTTCATCGCCGGTCCTCAGTTCTATTCTCCGGTCCAATCTTCCGCTTCCGATTTCACCCACCCCATCGTGTAGCAACTGAATCGGACGGGCGATTCGACGTGCGACGACCACTCCGGTCCCCCACAGCACGGCGAGGACGAGCAATCCACAGAGCAGCACTTTTGCCACGAGTTCGGCGAGCCGTGCGTAGGTCTCTTGGGGATCCTGGCGCACCACGGTAATCCACTGATGTCCTCCGAGGCTCCCCGGAGCCAGACTCTCACCGAATCGGACGGGAGCAAATCCGATCAATGCGTCCCGGCTCCCGTGCGAATCGTCTGCGGCAACAGTCCAGCCGGCTTGCATCCCGCCAAGAGCACTTATCAACTCGGGCCGCACCGTATGCTCTTCCGGAGCAAGAACCGGACAGATTAGAGGCACACCATCAGAGCCGAACAGCATCGCATGACCGGTCGCCCCAATCGTGACCTCGGCAATGGCATGGAAGATCGTATCGCGACGTAACAGAATGGTGACCGCCCCAATCACCGTCCCCTTCGTGGTATCATCCAGAATGGGCGCCGCCACCACGACGACGTGCGTCCCAAATCCTGGGTCAAAGGCGATCTCGCTCACATAGCCCCTGAGACTTCCCTCCTTCACCACAGCTTGCCACCACGGCGTCTTCCCGTAAAAATACTCCACTTGTGGAATGGAACTGACTACCAACGCGCCCTGCTGATCGGTCACCAAGATCCCAACATAGTCCGATTTGCGGATATCGTGCCACCGGATGAGGTAGTTTGTGACGATACGATTGATGAAGAGAGGAAACTCGCTCTGTTTATCCCGTTGACGCCACCGCTGCTGCCAATCCTTAATCATACCCTGGATGTTCTGCGCATCCTTTCCCTCGTATGTGCGGTTGGCTTCCGAGACGGCAGTGCGGAGAAACGGTGTTGTGGCGAGTTGCTCGGCCTCACTCATTCCACGACTGACATGCATTTCGATGCGGCGAGCGGCTTCGACGGCGGCTTCTTTGAAATTCGCGCCGGTCATTTCGCGAAGCGCCCGCCGCTCTTCGACGTAGGTGAACGCAAGCAGAAGTGTCAGAGGGAGAAGTCCGACCAGCACGATCGCCGTGATGATTTTGCGCTGGAGACTGTAAGCCCGACTCCAGAGTGTCATGGGTATGTCCCGGGCTGGATGCGACTACCCGTAATGCGTCACAGGTCCGAAAAGATCTTCCCAGACGAGCCACGGACAACGAGATGTTATTTCACCATCCAGCTAACTCCGTTTCAACATTCCCCCGGCCGATTTGGGCCAAAGCAACAGTAACGGGCTCGCGACGAAGACAGACGAATAGGTCCCGAAAATCACTCCCCACAATAGGGCGAGAGAAAAATCATGCAAGACCTCTCCTCCGGCCAGCGTCAGGGGGATCAGCACCAACACGACGGTCAAACTGGTGACGATCGTGCGACTCAAGACTTGGTTGACCGCATTGTTGATGATCGTTTCTTCGCTCTCCCGCCGTCGCATTCGGAGATTTTCCCTGATGCGGTCAAACACGACAACCGTATCCGTCATCGAATAACCAGCTAACGTGAGCAATGCCGTGATGACGAGCAAGGTAATTTCTTTATCCAGGATATAAAAGGCCCCCAACACCGCCAGCACGTCATGGAATGTCGCCAAGGCCGCGGCGATGCCGAAGCGAAGTTCAAATCGAGCCGCTACGTAGAGAATGATCCCGGCAAATGAAATAGCGACCGCAATGAGGGCATCCTGCTGAAGCTTCTGTCCGATAGTCGGTCCGATTTCCGTGCTGGAATCCACGACGAAATGGTTCGCGGAAAACTCCTTCGTAAAGACCGCCACAACCCGATCGGCGACCCTTTCCTCAATGGTCGTCGAAGCCTTCAGGCGGATCAGGAGTTTGTTCTCTTGACCAAATTCTTGCAGTTCCGTATTGCTCAGGCCGTTTGCCTCCAAAACGTTTCTCGCTTCGTCGATCCGAATCGGTTGGTCGAATTTCAATTGCACCGCCGTCCCGCCCGCGAAGTCGATGCCGAGGTTGGCAGCTCCACGGGAAATCTGAACCATCGCCACAATTCCTAGCACCACCATGATGCCGGAAAAGATAAAGGCCAAATGGCGTTTCCCCATGAAATCGAAATTGGTTTTTCCGAGAATTTCTAACATGCCGGCTCCTTCGAACTAGATGCTTAACTGTTCCACTTTGGGTCGTTGATTCAGAAGGTCGAAAATGACCTTGGTGCCAACCAGGGCCGTAAACAGATTGATCCCGATTCCAAGGCACAAGGTGACCGCAAATCCCTTGATCGGCCCCGTGCCGAAGAGAAACAGCGCCGCCCCTGTGATCAGGGTCGTGACATGAGAATCGACAATCGTCAGCAGAGCCTTGTCATATCCTCCGTCCACCGCTAGCCGAACTCCTTTCCCCAATCGCAGCTCTTCCCGAATACGCTCGAAGATCAGGACGTTCGAGTCAACGCCCATCCCAATCGTGAGCACGATTCCGGCAATTCCCGGCAAGGTCAAGGTTGCATTCAGGGCAGAAAGGGCTCCAATCAAACAAAACAGATTTAGGATTAGGGCAAAGTCCGCAATTACCCCGGATATCCGGTAATACACGATCATGAATACCAGCACCAGAGCTCCGGCAAACAGTGTGGCCTGCATACCTTTCTCAATCGAATCCTGCCCCAATGACGGTCCGACCGTCAGGTCTTGAATGATCTTCAGCGGAGCCGGCAAGGCACCGGCTCGGAGTACGATGGCCAGGTCGTTCGCCTCTTGCATGGAAAAGGTACCGGTGATTTGCGCCCGCCCTCCGGTAATGCGATCCTGAATCACCGGTGCCGAATAGATCGTGTTGTCGAGCACAACGGCCATTCGCTTCTTGATATTGTCGCCTGTAATCCGTTCAAATTCCCGGCCGCCTTTGGAGTCAAACGTAATCGATACGTAGGGATCGTTGAATTGACCGATCGAGACTCGTGCATCGCTCAACACGTCGCCGGTCAACATGACCCGCTTTTTCACGAGATAGGGAACCCGATATTCCCGGCCGGTGTCTTTATCGACCCCACGTTCAAAAAGGATCTGATCGCCGACCGGCAGCTTCGCCTCAGCCTGTTTCAAAACCGCCGCCTCGTTATCTTTTGGAATGCGCGCGGGCAAATCGAGATTCGTCTGATTATCCTCGTCAAGCATTTTAAATTCGAGCAACGCCGTCTCTTTGATCAGATCTCTGGCACGCTTGGGCTCTTTGACGCCGGGCAACTGCACAACAATCTGCTTCAACCCCTGCCGCTGCACAATCGGTTCTGCCACGCCAAACTGATCAATGCGGTTCCTGATCGTTTCAAGTGCCTGGTTGATCGCCGAGTCCTTGATCCGTTTGGCCTCGGTCTCCCGTAATTCCCACACTAGCCGGTTGGCCGATCCTGCTGACTCTGTCTCGCTGAAGGTCGGATAGTCATCGATCAGCTTCTGAATCTGCGCCTTGAGTTCGGTATTTTGATACTGGATCGTGATCTGAGTCGGCCCAGTCCGCGTCACGGATTCGACGGGAATTTTTTTATCGACCAATCCATCCTGTAGGGACACCACTGATCGATCGACGGCAATCTCGACTGCCCGATCCTCGTCCACCTCCATGACAAGGTGAATTCCGCCCTGGAGGTCCAAGCCCAGCGTAATGCCTTTACTCGGCATCACTTGCTTCAACCACCCAGGCAATGCCTGATAGATCGGCGTATAGGACGGGATAAAGAAAATGACCGACATCATCACCACCGACACTAACAATGTTAACCGTAGACCCACTTTTTTCATGTCTTCTGTAACCCCTTTGTCTCTTGCACCCTACGAGTCCTTATCCTTCTCTTCTTCGTCGCCGCCACGCAAACGGGCAATCTGGTCCCTTTGTATCCGAATCTTCGCAGTATCGGCGATTTGCAGCGTCACCGTTTCCTTCCCAAGATTCGTGACGGTTCCCCAGATACCCGACGCCGTGACCACCTTGTCGCCCTTCTTCAGGGCCTCCCGCAATTCTTTTTGCTGTTTCGCGCGTGTTTGTTGCGGCCTAATGACCAAGAAATAGAAAATGATAAAGATCAGCGCGAATGGAAGGAGGGATAAGATCGTACCATACGTTGAATTCGCGCTCGCAGCCCCTCCTCCGACCCCTTGAGCCCATGCGACCGATTGCATGACCATACGAACTCCTCCTCGACCGGTTTAGTCCCATCCGGAATGCCGATGCGCAGCATCAACCTCGGCCACATCTACAGATGAGAGATTCGATGCTGCCTGCTCGCGGGATCGATAAAACTCGTCCCGGAACGACCGCAACGTTCCCTGCGCGATCGCTGACCGCACTTGGTTCATCAGATCGGCAAAATACCAGAGATTGTGAATCGTATTCAGTCTAGACGACAGCATTTCTTTTACGTGAAAGAGGTGATGGAGATATGCCCGCGAGTAGCGTGCGCAGACCGGGCAGCCACAGGCCGGATCGATCGGCTGTTCATCGCGAAGATACCGCGCTTGCTTGATGACCACGCGCCCGAAACTCGTAAAGAGCGAGCCGGTCCGCCCATGCCGCGAAGGCACCACGCAGTCAAAGAGATCGATCCCGCGCGCGGCACCTTCGATCAAATCTTCTGGCATCCCCACTCCCATCAGA
>DATDFW010000476.1:0-5409 GCA_036522375.1 Nitrospiraceae bacterium | reverse complement strand
GTTCGATCCCCTTAATCGCGCGAAATTTCCCCATGGGCAGTGATTCGACACGAAAAGCACGGGCGACGGCCCGGTAGAGTGTGTCTTCGACCAATGTGCTCTTGCCGGACCCTGAGACGCCGGTGACGCAGACCAGCATTCCAAGCGGAATACGGACAAAAATGTCTTTGAGGTTGTTCTCGGACGCACCGGCCATCACAAGAAATTTTCCGTTTCCTTTTCGACGAGATCGCGGGATGACAATCTCGTCCTCCCCGCGGAGGTACCGGGCCGTGATTGAACGCCGGTCTGCGATGAATTCCTGTTGTGGCGCTGCACAGATCACTTCGCCGCCTTTCTCTCCAGACAAAGGTCCCAGTTCGACTAGATAGTCGGCGGCCAGCATCATGTGCCGGTCGTGCTCGACGACGACGACCGTGTTGCCCTGGACCGCCAGCTCTCGCAGAATGCCGGCGAGTGTTGCGGTGTCACGCGGATGGAGACCGATGGTCGGTTCATCGAGGACATAGAGCGTTCCGACCAGTCGGGCGCCGAGTTGATTGGCCAAGGCTGCGCGCTGGGCCTCTCCGCCTGAAAGCGTACGGGTTTGCCTGGTGAGCGTGAGGTAGCCGAGGCCCACTCGTCGGAGAAAGCCAAGTTTGGCCGTCAGTTGTCGGAGGATGTCCCGAGCGACCTGTTCCGCATAGGGAGAGAGGGTGAGGGTGGTGATCCAGGCAGCAGTCTCTTCGATCGTGAGCGCAGAAATCTGATGAATGTCGCGGTCCGCGATTTTCACATAGCGTGCATCCGGTCTGAGCCGAGACCCCTCACAGGTTGGACAGGGTACTGCAGTTCGGTAGCGGCTGAGCAATACGCGCACATGCAGCTTGTAGCGCTTCCCTTCCAAGTATTCGAAAAATTGTTGTACGCCCTCCATTTTGCCTTCTCCCTGCCAGAGTATTTGCTGGATAGGCTGTGGTAGGTTCTTGTAGGGGAGCGTGAGGTCCACCCCGCGCCGCTTCATGGAGAGGAACATTTGCTTCTGCCACCAATCGCCACTGGGTTTGCTCCAGGGTTCGATTGCGCCTTGGGCTAAAGACTTGCCGTGGTCCGGAATGACGAGGTCGGGATCGTAGCGGAGAATATTGCCGAATCCCTTGCATTCCGGACAGGCACCAAGTGGATGGTTGAAGGAAAAGAGAACCGGACGGATCAGTTCGAATATCCGTCCACATTGCTGGCAGCGAAAGTCCCTACTGTAGGTTCGGGGCCCTTGTCCGATGACCTCCACGCGGCACTGGCCCTCGCCCTCGCGAAATGCGGTTTCGATCGCTTCGACGAGGCGGGACCGGTTATCCTCGCGGATCACCAGTCGGTCAAGGATCACATCGATATGGTCTGGCCTGCATTTGGGAAGGGCGTGGATCTCATGGAGACTGAGGATCTCTGTGCCGCACTGCACTCTGGTGAAACCGCGAAGTAACAACGACTGGATAAATGCCTGCTCTTGTTTCGGCGCCGGTGCCCTGACAGAAAAGAGGATCATCGCTCGGGCGTCGGCGCAATGGTTCAAGAGGTCGTCGGCGACGCTGCCGGGATGAAAGCTGCGTGCATCGATGGCGCAATCGGGGCAGACCGGGTGGCCCACTTTGGCGAACAGAAGCCGCAGGAGGTCGGCAATTTCGGTCATGGTCCCGACCGTCGAGCGGGCGGTGCGGATGGGATTTTTCTGTTCGATTGCGATGGCGGGTCGAACGTTGAGCAGCCGGTCAACATCGGGCCGGTTGACCTTGTCGAGAAACATGCGGGCATAGGTGGAGAGCGATTCCACATAGCGCCACTGTCCTTCGGCAAAGAGCGTGTCAAACGCGAGAGAGGATTTCCCGGATCCTGATACGCCGGTGATAGCCGTAACCCGATTGTGGGGAATGCGGAGCGAGATGTTCTTGAGATTATTTTGCCGTGCACCCTCGATGATAAGGTCGGCAGACTGGTTCTGAGAGAGAGGGGTGGGTTCCACGGCGCGCTCCAAGCGGGGCAAAAATTCGATCCTAGCGCGGATGAATCATGAATATCTACTACGCCGGCGTCCAATCCGCTCTCGGCAGGTGAAAGTCACTAAATGTTTCGAGATCAAGGGATTCGACGAAAGGCTTGGCGATTCCTGCCAAATGGTGAGAGGATGGAAGCCTTCAGCAGGAGGGGAGTATGATTCTTTCGACAACACCGAGTATCGACGGACAGAAAGCAGTCAAGTATTTGGGCTTGGTCTCGGGAAATGCCATCCTCGGAGCGAACATCTTCCGGGATTTCTTTGCATCGATTCGTGATATCGTGGGCGGCCGTTCGGCGGCGTATGAAGCAGAGCTGCGCAAGGCCAAAGACATTGCACTCGGTGAAATGCGCGAGCAGGCTCGTCATCTTGGCGCCAATGCCATTGTCGGCATCGATCTCGACTATGAAACGATCGGTGCCAACAGCAGTATGTTGATGGTCAGCGCCAGCGGCACGGCGGTTGTCTTGGAGCCACAGTAGAATCATGCAGCGCCTGCCTCAGGCAGAGTATCTCGGGCTCGGTCGTCAGTTGGCCCGCTTGCTAGGTGCCTGTCTTGAAGGAGCGTCGGGGGACCAGTTGCGAGAACTGGCCCGGGCCTATGATCCTTCCTCGAACGACGCTCGGATCAGCGCTGAGGTGTTTCTCTTTCACAAGTATCTACTCATGCAAGCATGCGTCGGCGTGTTTCCCGATTCGGAGGTCGATCACATCGTCGGAGGCTTCTGTGCGGCGCTCAACGAAAGGGCCAACGGGATGGAATTCAGCCACACACGGCAGAAAGCGATGGAGCAGATGTGGCAACTGCGAGCTGCGCAGTTTGATCAGCCCTTCGCGCAGGACCGACTCGATTTCCTCGATGAAGGATCAGGCCCTATCCACTGGAAACAGACGATCTTCCGGTTCTGTCAGAACGTGAAAGAAATCGAAAATCCTCCCAATATCTGGGCCGGGGCCGACGGTCCATCCCAAGCAGCGAGTCGCTCTGTCACCGCAGCCCTCGATCACATGGTGGCGGCCCTCGGCGAAATGAATCAGCTCCATTTCAGCGGAGAGTTCGGCGACGCACGCTAGGCGGTATTCCCGGTTACTTGAGATGTTATTCTGAACCAGTCAGGCAGTCGTTCTACCTCAGCACCATCTTCACCAATCCTACGCCGCCCAGGTACAACGCAAGTGAGCCGATCATGGCGGGCCAAAAGCCGAAGTAGGGAACGCTTGTGATCATGGACACGACATAGATGATCCAGGGCGGGACGAACCACAGCAAGTTTTTTGCGTAGCTGACGATTGCCTCGTTGCCGCTGTTCAGATAGATCAGCACGAATGTGGCACCGGTAATGGCGGGGAAGGTGCTGGCAAAGGCGGCGAGAAACGATTTGCCTTGAGATCCGAGGTAGGTGGAAAAACTGACAATCGTCCCACCCAACAGAAAGTACACGGCATACTTCGCGAAGTCATTCACGTTGCACCCTCCTCAGGTTCCTTGAAACGCTTCCATGGCTTCCCGTGCCAACGCATCCCCCTGACCGGTATAGCGTGGAGAAAAATGAAAGACAACGAGGTCCCGCACTTGGGCTTTGCGCGCCATGAGTCCGGCTTGCCTCGCGGTCAGATGATAGCGATCTCTGGCCTTTTCGGTGTCGATATCCAGGTACGGTGATTCGCAATAGAAAAGGTCCGCGCCTTGAGCAAGGGATACGATCTTCGATTCATTCTCTTCGTCGTAACGGGCGTCGACGACGTACGCGATCTTTTGCCCCGGCGAGATCGTGAGAAAGCGTTCCTTCACTTCACCCAACACAAATTCGCGCTCATGTCGGTGATGTTCGTCGTAAAGCGTGACGATGAAACGAAAAGTATCCGGCTGACCCTGCCAGATGTACTGTTTGACGTCTTTGAGCCAGGCGCCGATGGGGAGGCCTGCCTCATGCAGTTTTTGCTTATTGACATTGATGTGGAACTGCTCCTTCAGGGCATAGGCAAACGAGGGGATGCGATGATTCAAAGCGACCGCATTGACGGTGAACATGGGATCGTTGAGGACCACAAATTGGCCCGTGGCTGGTTCCGGTGCGAGAGGGCGAGCCGGTAGTTCAACCAACTGGAATCCGTCGGTTGCGCAGAACCGTGCATGCCGGATTTCCTGAGGATGGAACTCCTGGACGTCGAGTGTCAGGGGGTAGCCATCGACGAGATTCCATGTATAGCCGCGGAGCTTCCCCTGTACATTGGCGATCAATCCAGGAGGACCGAACAGCCGGACGGTCTTGCCTCGCCCTAAGGCCACACGAAGAATGGCGTCAAATCCGATGAAGTGGTCCATGTGGGTGTGGGATACGAAAATTTCGTTGGCCCTTAACAATCTGGTCGGCCCAAGGCTGTCGTTATGACCGAGGTCAAAGAGCAAGGCTCGCTTGGACCAGCGGATCTCCACATAGATCCCGGGGTCGTGAAAGACATCGTTGACGAGGTAGCTGGAAAACGACGGGTTCATTGTTTGGCCGCTGAATGATTATCCAAATGATTCTTATCCAAGAACTGCCCTCACGGATAGATACATGATCATCACTTCGACTGCATGCGCGACGATCGTGATGTAGAGATTACGAGTGCGGAGCCAGATAGTTCCCCAAATGAGCCCGTCCCATAACCCGATCCAATGAAGGTGTGCAAAAGTATTGACCATGAAGGGGTCGAAAGCAAATAGCAGTGCGCAGGTGATAAGGGCGAGAGGCGAAAGGCGTTGGATTACGCTAGATTTCTGCAGCTCCGATTCAAGTGCGGCCAGCCGTCCGAGGAGAAAGCCACGAAAATTCAGTTCCACAAAGATGGCGATCCCACAGATGAACCAGGGGACCATGACCAAGAAGGGGAGTCGGCCATGAGGCGTGGTCTTGAGAAAACTGATGTCATAGCCCAGGTGGGGATAAACTGAAAGGATCACCAACGTATTCAGACAACCGAGAAGCAGCCCGGTTAGAAGACCCCAGCGTAGGCCATCCCGCACATTTTCTCTTGCCAGTCCAAGCCGGGATAGAATGTCGCGGTTGCGCGTCGCCCATAGGCCTAGGGCGAGATAGGCGAGGATTTGCGGTGCGAACTGAATCAGCGTCTGCGCTTGGATGGCAGGCGGTAGGCTATAGAAGGCCAATGTAGAAGCGGTGGGGAGCAGTGCCAGTACTGCTCCCCGTTCTTAAACCTCAGACGATGTCGCGTGGGAACCAGGCTCACGTGTCATCATGGAGGGTCAGCCCTCATTATTCATGAAGGTTCGTCGCGAAAGCGTGCAGACACGAAGCGAGACGGGCACTCGGAGCTGTGAAGCCCTGAGGCCTACTCGTGCAGTATGTCGAAGGGCTGAACGGCGAGACTGC
>DATDFW010000475.1:0-2448 GCA_036522375.1 Nitrospiraceae bacterium | reverse complement strand
GCGGGGGATGTTTGCCTACGCCATCTGGGATCGTGAGCAAGATCTGGTACTGCTGGTCCGCGATCGCTTAGGGATCAAACCCCTGTACTACTCGGTCCAATCGGAAGGAGCGGGTGCTGCACATCGGGTGCTTTTTTCGTCGGAACTCCCATCATTGCTGGAAGGAATTCCGGATTGGACGATCCGTCCGCAGGCCATCGCAGATTTTCTGTCGCTGCTGTATGTGCCGAGTCCGGATACGATCGTCGAGGGTGTCTATCAGGTTCGACCGGGAGAGGCTCTCAAGATTGCACGGGGTCGATTGGAATTCTGGCGCTATTATCGTCCAGAGGAGGAGGCCCGGCGCCTGATTCATCCTTTGCAGGGCGACCAACATGAGCAGTTTCTGAGCGCGTTACGCGATTCTGTGCAGGCACATCTGGTCAGTGACGTGCCGCTCGGTTTGTTTCTGTCCGGCGGGCTGGACTCCGCGTCGATCCTCGCCTGCATGCGTGAAGAGATTCCAGGATCGATCAAAACGTTTTCAATCGGGTACGAGGCGCTGGAAGATCAATCCTACAATGAGATCAAGGCTGCTCGGCTCCTTGCGACACACTTCGGGACGGATCACACGGAAGCGATGCTGCGTCCCGATGCAGTCTCGCTGCTTCCTCGTGTGGTGGCCGGCATGGGGGAACCGTTCGGTGATTCTTCGGCCATTCCCACATATTTGCTGTCCGAGGTGGCCAAACAGTCCGTGACGGTTGCACTGTCCGGTATTGGCGGCGATGAACTCTTCGGAGGCTATCCTCGTTATCTTGGACTGCGCGCGGCGGCTCGCTATGCGGCACTTCCCGTGGCGATGCGCTCATGGATGGCTTCTTGCGCCGCCTCCTGTCTTTCGGACGGTTCAGGAGGCCGCGACATTCGTGGCCGCATCAAACGATTTCTTCTGGATGGCCATCGTCCTTTAGATGAGCAGTATCTCCGCTGGACAACGTTTCAACCGGCGGGATGGGACGCCTCCCCGTTTGCCGATGGACTCCGTTCGGCTGTGGCCGATAGCTCGGCGCTTTGCAATATTCGAAGTCTCTTTGGCCAATGGCCTTCCCACGAACCAGCCGCTCGCGCAATGGGTGTTGATCTACAGACCTATCTGCCCGACGATCTGCTGCGGTTGGGTGATCGGATGAGCATGGCCCATTCACTCGAGCTTCGCGTTCCCTTCTGTGACCACCATCTGTTGGCTTTTGCCTGTTCATTGCCGGAAGCGACCAAATTGCAAGGATGGAAACTAAAGGGATTCATGAGGTCTGCGCTACAAGATATCTTACCTAAAACGATTACCTCAGGTCCGAAGAGAGGCTTCATGCTGCCTCTTGCACGGTGGCTGCGAGAAGATCTGCGTGAAATGAGTCGGGACTTGCTCTCCGATGAGGCGATCCGCCGGCGTGGCTATGTCAATCCTGCCTATGTGCAGTGGCTACTCACTGAACACCATAGTGGCCGTCGGAATTTCACAGATCAACTTTATGCCCTCATGGTATTGGAATTATGGCACAGGCAGGTGGGGCAGCCCATCTCCTGCCCTCCGATGGGAGTGGGCGTGGCATGAACATCGTCCTGCTTGCAGAAGTCACGATCGAACAGGTCATCGGTGGTGCCGAGCGAGTCCTCCGGCAGCAAGCGTTGGGACTGGCCAAACTGGGCCATCACGTGGGTGTAATGGCGCGGGCTCCCTTCGAGTCTGCAGCGGCCGATCTGGTGATCGGGACCGTGACCGAACGGCGGTATCCCGTGATGCGAACCAGCGAGCCGGCTTTTGTCCGGTCTTCGGTGCGGAACTCCCTTCAGGTATTTGATTTCATGCGGCAGACCGATCCGATCGATATCGCCGTGATTCATCAATCACTGGCAGGTCTCGGTCCGATTCTGTTCCGCTTTGGAATGGTCAGTCGCTGGGTCTATGTCTGTCACTCATTGGCGCATGAGGAATATCTCACCAGAGCAGAACGGGCGGCGACGATGCTGGAACGGGTCAGACGAAGACTGAGTGTGCGTGCCAGACGCTGGATTGAACGTATGGTGATCCGTCGTTGTCATCATGTGATCGTTTTGAGCGAATTTATGAAGCGACAAGTTGTGGCTGCTCACGGAATTGCGCCGCAGCATATTACCGTGATTCCCGGTGCAGCCGATCCGGTCACGTTCCATCCGGTCGATGACAGAAATGAGATCAGACAAGAACTCAAGTTGCCCGAGGGCCGCACACTGATGTTTACGGTTCGCAATCTGGTACCCCGTATGGGATTGGAACATCTGCTTGAGGCCATGACGATGCTCGGGGAAGAGCAACAGAATCTTCTGCTCTTGATCGGCGGCGAAGGTCAACTGCGTCCGCGATTGGAGGAACTGATTTGCAGCATAGGGTTACAAGACTCGGTGCAGTTGCTCGGATTCGTGCCGGAG
>DATDFW010000474.1:0-7058 GCA_036522375.1 Nitrospiraceae bacterium | reverse complement strand
GGCGGGAGAGTGTATTAATTGATGGGAACCCACGCTCCCGCCAAGGAGCTGAAGCGATGCGTCCCCTGAATATCTGATCCTGGAAGCCCCGATGGGCAATCAGGGCTTGAGCTCTATCGGCAGTCTCTTCGAATTGAGTGGTGGTACTCGAAATGCGCCTTGCCAGAACGATCCCGCTTCGCGCTCTAGATCGCGCCTAAATGGCCGAACTGGGGTGAAAGGGTCTTTCCAATGCATCAAGCCGGCCACCGAGCTAGTGAAACCGTGTGTCCTCGCCACCCTAGGGAAATCCCTGGCCTATAGAACAAAACTTTCCCCTCTATAATGTCAAATACGCTCTTAAGCCTGCGTTCCAAGCAACTACGAGAGTCCTTAGACGCCGGTCCAAGCGGGGACTCAGGCTGGTGGGCATGGATAAACCTTTCTTGAGAAAAGTGTCATGTTGCATCAGTAGGAAAAGATGCATCTCAAGTCCCTGTTCGACTGGCTTAAGATGGGCAAAATCGAGCCGGAATATGTTGACCGCACTTAAGTGAGCAAAGGCACAAGCCAAAACGGATTCTTGCGCCGAAGCGTCATCTGTACAACACGGTACTGCACAGGATGCTGTCTAATCTCATGCTTGAATTGGGCGAGAGATGCAGCGGGCTCACGGTCAGAAGGATCGTCTGGAAGGAATGGAGTCCGTGGTGAAGGGGAGAACAGGTCTTGCCAGTTTCGAAGAAATGAATACGTCTTAGGCATAGTGACCAACAAAGAGTCGGGATGGAGCTATTCATTGAGGAGAGATACTTTACGCCGAATATTTGTCTCTTGTGCTCTTATGCATATCAACTCAAATCCTCAGAAGGGCGCTTTTCGCCGGGTCAAAAATAAACACTTCGCGATAGGAGCGACAATTCATTCGCACAAAACGCCGCTGATGGAACTGAGCCGTGCAACCTCACGTCACATTGTCGGCGCACTTCAGCTGCAGGTAGCTTACTTCACGGCTTGCACAGATTGAGGAGATAGATCATGGCAGTTTCAAGCCAACCAATCTTAGTCACTGGAGCAACGGGCCAACAAGGCGGTGCGGTCGCTAGAGCTCTTCTTGGCAAGGGACAGAGGGTGCGCGTGATGACGAGGCATCCGGAGAAGGCTACGTCGCTGGCAAAGGCCGGAGCCGAAATCGTGCAGGGGGACCTCACCGATCATGCCAGCTTGCAGACGGTGCTGCGAGGCGTGCACGGGGTGTTTGCCATGTCGACCCCGTTCGAGGCGGGCATGGAAGCGGAGGTGCGTCAGGGAATCATGCTGGCGGATGCTGCGAAGCAGGCCGACATCGCCCATTATGTCTATACGTCCGTTGGAAGTGCGCACCGCAATACGGGGATTCCGCATTTTGAGAGCAAGTGGAAAGTGGAACAGCACATCCGTCAGATCGGATTGCCGGCGACCATTCTGCGGCCCGTGTTTTTCATGGAGAATTTCACCACTTTTGCGAGACCGTCAGCAGACGGGGTGTTGATGCTGCCCATGAACCCGCATAGGAAGCTGGCGATGGTCGCACTCAAGGACATTGGCGAGTTCGGCGCGGCAGCGATTCTGCGTCCGAAGGAATTTCTTGGACAGGCCATCGACTTGGCCGGCGATAGCCTCACGATGTCCGAGACCGCGACACTGTTGACGCAGGCGATGGGCCGATTGATCCGTTTTCAGGAATTTCCGATGGATCAGGCTGAGGCAGCAATGGGCCATGATCTCGCCACGATGTTTCGCTGGTTTAATGAGGTCGGTTATGCGATCGATATTCCTGCGTTGAAACAGAAGTTCCAGATTCCGCTCACCACGTTTGCTGATTGGCTCAAGACGGTCAACTGGACGAAAGGATGAATGAGATGGCCGACAGGCGAATCTTGGGCCGTGTGATGCGGTTGCGGAAGAATCTCTGAAGGACACGGATGATCATGAGGTCGTGCACTTGGCAAAAAGAAATAAGGGATTGAGCCTTGCAGTGATTCGTTACAATGAAGCTAATGGCATTCATTCTAGGAGGGGACTATGAAAACTACAAACATCATAATGATGACTGGATTCATGGCACTTTCCTTTGCTTTTATGCTTCCTGCACGAGGCGCAGAGAAGGAAGCCGAAAAAGCGACGCTCGATACTGTCAGCATTGAGCGTGAAATCGGCAAGGCGGGCGAAGCGAAAGGAGACCTATATAAGCTCTCGTTGCCCCGTACCGATTTAAAGGTCACCGTAGATGGCGTCAGCGTGAAGTCCGGCTTTGCTCTGGGCAGCTGGATTGCCTTTAAGGCGGTCACCCATGGTGCCGTCGCTCATGGGGACCTCGTCTTAACCGAACAGGAAGTGGCGCCTGTCGTCCAGATACTGGAAGCGCGCGGCATCCAAGTCACGGCCCTTCATAATCATCTCATCGGCGAATCTCCACGCGTGATGTTCCTGCATTTTTGGGGACAGGGCGAGGCAGCCGGACTGGCGCAGCAGTTAAAGCAGGCGCTCAGTAAGACGAAGACGCCCATCAGCGAAGCTAAGAAAGTGGCGACTCCCAACGAGCCGGCTGACTTTGACGTCGAGAAGATCCAGACTATGTTGGGTTATACCGGTACTGTGAAACATGGGGTGCTGCATGTGTCCGTGCCACGGTCAGAGGCGGTTACAGAGAACGGCGTTGAGCTCCCCCCGGGTATGGGAACAGCCACTGCCATCAATATCCAGGCCGCCGGTGTCAATAAGGTGGCCTCGACAGGGGATTTCGTCATGACAGAACAGGAGGTAAATCGGGTGGCTCAGGCTCTCACGCAGCATGGCATCCAGATCATGGCCCTGCATAACCATCTCTTACATGACTCGCCCAATCTGTTCTTCATGCATTTTTGGGCCAACGATACCGTGGAGCATGTCGCACAGGGATTGAAAGCTGGGCTCGACGCGATGCAGCGAGGCTAGAGGGACAGAGGGCTCGTCTCCCTGCATTTCATTGCGCTATGTGGAAGCACTTCCTTCCATACGTGAGGATTGCTCCACAGCCATTTCTTGTATCCCTCACCTTACGGTTCCCTCAGCGTCAGTAGAGAATCGGATTCGCTGCAATACCCCTGTTCTTCTGACCGGAGCGCTCGAACAAGGGATCAGCCTCTTGGGCACGTCGATCCGGCGGGGCCTCCTATCACTAGTCGTCATGTTCCTTCCAATTGTGAGAATTCCATGCCGTACTCATGCGACTACCAATTCCATTGTGTATGTCCTCACGATCACCCGTATTCTTCAGAGATTCTTCCGCAACCGCATCACCCGGCCCAAGATTCGCTGTTGTTTTCTCAGAGGGAGATCTTTATACAGCCGGTTGAGCGGATGAAGAATCGTATGCCCGCCGATATCCTTGAGTTGCCGCAAGAGCGCCCCCTCTAGTCGGCCGTCCTCACTCTCGACTACCACATAATGATCAGGTTCACTGGGAAGATCGGGATTGACGAAAATGATCTCCCCTTCGTTGAAGAGGGGCTGCATAGAATTGTCTCTTACCTGAATAGCGAATGTACGTTTCCCTGGAACGTCAGTTTCGAGCAGCGCGTCAGCGTGAATGAGACGAGGCGGCTCTTCGCGCATGAGCATTTGGTCAATCTGATCCCATCGCAGGAGCGGTACCTTGCGCAACCGATCGGGAAGGGAAGGGTCGGGAAGGGAAGGATGGGTGTATACGGGGAGATCGAAGAGTCCCTTTGAGTGTGGCGGGCCACCGGATCGCAGGAAATCAGCATGAATGTGAAAGTAACGCGCAAATCGTTCCCAGATTGCCGGATCCTCCGGGAGCTCGTTGACCAGAATGTCGGTAATCGTGCGCAAGGGGACCCCCACCGCAGAGGCCAGGTCCTCTTCAGTTAGCCCCTCCCCGAGCTCTCGATGAACAAGACCTTTCAAATCCACGACGGGTTTCCGATTCTATCCGTTTGGCCACTCTGGGGATTGATCACTCCAGCGAGCGAGAAGATTGGTCATGCCCAAATTAGTCAGTGGGTGGTTGCCTAGCTGCAGGAAAATCAAGAAGGGCATGCGGTCCTCGCAGGATGGTTCATTCTATAGGAGGAGCAACAATTAAACAGCAACGTGGGCGCTCGGACATGGCGGTCTTGATCAGCGGAGTGTGTCGGAACCTAATGTGAGGGGAAAGGAGAGGAAGAGCAAATACGCATGCGCCATGGAAATAATAGCACCTCTGAGCTATGGCGTATTAATTGGGAATCGCCGATACGAGCTCATAGTCTTCTGTGAGATAGAAACCATCAAACTATTACTTGACAGGTTAGTTTAAAGATAGTAACCTTCAATGTAATATTTTAGCAGTTAGGTCGACGGAATAGAAGCAGCACTGAGCTATTACCATTATAGAGTCGGCTCGATCGCAGGCAGAAAGTTCATCAAGGGGGGAAATCATGTCCTATCACGACACCGCAACGTACTATCGAACTCAAGATGTGGATGGACTCAAGGTCTTCTATCGCGAAGCAGGTTCGGCAGCAGCTCCAACCATTCTGCTCTTGCACGGGTTTCCCACCTCGTCGCACATGTTCCGCGACTTGATTCCCGTGTTGTCGCCTCACTACCGCGTGATCGCTCCTGACCTACCCGGGTTTGGCTTCTCTGATGCGCCAAGCCCATCGCGCTTTCAGTACACCTTTGACCGCTTGGCCAATGTGATGGAGCGGTTTACGGAAATGCTCGGCCTCAGTCGTTACGCCCTCTATATCTTTGATTACGGCGCTCCAGTAGGTCTCCGGTTGGCCATCCGGCATCCGGAACGGATCACCGCGATTGTCTCGCAGAACGGAAATGCATATGAGGACGGGCTCAGCCCGGCCTGGAATCCGATCCAAAAGTACTGGGAAGACCCCACTCCTGAAAACCGGACTGCGCTGAGGGCCTTTCTGGCTCCAGAGTCCACGAAGTGGCAGTACACGTATGGGACTAATGAGTCGCGCATTGCCCCAGAGTCCTATTCACTTGACTCTGCCCTGCTCGCGCGCCCCGGCAATGAGGACATTCAATTGGATTTGTTTCTGGACTATGCTAGCAACGTCAAACTGTATCCTCAGTTCCAGAAGTACTTCCGCACCCATCGGCCCCCGATCCTCGCCGTTTGGGGCAACACCGATCCGTTTTTTCTACCAGCTGGGGCCAATGCTTTTAAGCGAGACAATCCGAGCGCGCAAGTCGAGTTTTTCGAAACCGGGCATTTCGCTCTCGAAACGCACAGCGCAGAAATCGGAGCGAAGATCCTACAGTTCTTCACCACCATTCAGCAGAGCGCCGTCTCTCACGAAGGAGCGCACCCATGAACAAGCAGGTCATTGCGATGAGAAGTGCCGGTAACCGGTGGCCCATTGGAAAGAATGGAACGATCGTGCAGGAGCGCGTCTAACTATGACACAGTGGAGATCAAGAGTTGATCCATCAAACTGGTGATTGGTCTCGATAGGGGCATCACCGGGCGACCAGTCGTTGATCCGGATATTCGGTAGCTTCGTTAGGAGCTGGTGTAAGCCTCTTCGTTGGGTGTGATGACGGGGTGCGTCTTACTAGCGGGGGACGAAAGATTGGATCAAACAACCCCAAGTGGCGCAGAGCCGTCCCGGCGGTCACGAAACCCCGTGGGCTTAACGCCTTGAATAGGATTCACCATCTGAGAGAGTGCATCCTCAAAACGATACTCAATGCCGGCCATGTATCAATTGGAACGAAGATCGGTTCCGGATCACTCACGAATGCTTCTCCAAGAGTGATTGGATCAGTGATTCGGTTTCTTGATAGCCCCCTTCTCCGATGCGCACATAACGAATGACCCCCTGCTTGTCGATAAGATACATCGCAGGCCAGTAACGGTTGCCATAGCGATTCCACGTGGAGAAGTCGTTGTCGATGGGAATCGGAAAACGGATGTCGTGTTCTTGGATATATTGCTTTACCTTGGCAGTATCGTGTTCGTAGGAGAATTCCGGTGAATGTACGCCGATGATTACAAGTCCCTTATCTGCATATTTTTGATGCCATTGCTTCACGTAGGGCTCGACATTTCGGCAGTTGTAGCAGCCGAAAGTCCAGAACTCGACCATCACCACTTTGCCCTTCAGGTCGGACAGGTGCAAGGGCGCGCTGTTCAGCCAAGTTTCGTTCGTAATGTCCGGCGCCTCCATGCCGACTCCCGCATTGGCCACAAACCAGGTGATGAACACCCCGACCAAGAACACATTGATGCCGATCAACATTCGCCGTACCATGGTCCCCTCCCTGCTTACACGCGACTTCATTGTAATACGGTTCTGGACCAATCCTGGATCTACTTGGCAATCGTAATCGCTGGCGTCGGATACCTGGTGAGATCCGTCACGGTCATTTGAAACAGGTTCGACAGGACCGCAAAGGCTTCTTGATTCCAGCTCGGGACCATGCCCTGGCTCACCGGATATTTGCGGATCGAATAATAGCGGCCGTCGAACAGCACAGAAAATTCATAGTCACCCGGCTTCGAATCGGACTCTTCAATTTCGAGCGTCCTGGCGGGGTTCCTCACTACCGTCTTGGTTCTCGGATCAGGCGAGACCATCATTTCCAGCTCCTCCTCGATACTCTTGGCCACGAAGCCGATGATCGCGTTCATGCTGCGAAGTAAGATCGAGCCATGCAGGGGGTATTCGCCTCCCGGAGAGTCGGGACGGATATCCACCAACACGGAATCCAACGGCACTCGTTGCGCTTCCTCGTGGAGCCGCCGCCGCTCGTCGTTCGAGAGGCGAGCCGGGTCGTAGTTGGCGATCATCAGTCGGCCCACGGCCTGACGACGAACTGTATGAACCATCCCCTCACTGTCGCCTTCCCAGCGAAAGCCCTTTTCCAGGGCTGCCACGACTTCGTCCGGATTCGGCGGACGATTCGTTCGGACAGTGTGGCTCTCTTCGAAGATGACCGGCCCGACGAACAATTTCCGTTCTGCGTCCAACCCGGCCAAATGCAAGAGCCGACGACGAAATTCTTGGTACCCATCCCCTTGCGATGGC
>DATDFW010000473.1:0-10249 GCA_036522375.1 Nitrospiraceae bacterium | reverse complement strand
GGAGAAACTCCTCAACATAGTTCGCTGACGGAAGCTCCTTGACGGTCTGTTTGAGAAACGGATAGAGATGTTGTGCAAAGCGGCCTGCGACATGCATGGTGCCAAGCGAGTGAACGAAGCGGGTGTGCTCCGCTGAGGGGTATACCCAACGAGCACTTTGGAGTTGATAGATGTATCGGAGGCGTTGGATCCAAGGGGAATCGATCAGGTCTTTTTCCGTTCGTTCATGCGGGTCCGCAACGGAAAAGGGCACGGTGAAGGATACGTATTGGTGGATCGGATCGGCGATCAACGCAGACCCGTCATATGGTGCGATGGATTGATGGCCGAATTCAGACATGGCGAGGAAGTATCTTAGCGTACATCTTGATGAGGCGGCAATGGCTCAGTCTGATGTGAAGGGTGCGAGTGCCGATATTTGGAGACAAAATAGTAAGCGAGTGGGTAGGCGACTGCCGCACCGAGGAAGCTCAGGACAAATCCACCAAGAAAGAAAGGTCCGGCATAGGGCATAACTTGTTCATAGATCGCGCCAAAACTTAGATCATGCCAGTCGAAGGAGGGACTCTCCGATCGGCCGAGCAAGAGTGCGCCGACCCAGTAGGTGGCGCCGAGGATGGGGACCAAAGTCCAGGGGTTGTTGAGAAAGGCGCCAGCCATGAGCGCGAGAAGGTTGAGGCCCAATGCCCAGGACAAGCACACCACCATAACAGTGTGCAACCCGTAGAGCGGGGAAAAGCCGATGAACACTCCGATAGCGAACGCCAGCGCCGTTCGCCTCGGAGATTCCTGGAGATGCAGGACCTGTTTCAGTAGCGACCGAAATGAAGGGACCGTGGCCATGGCTGTCGTAGATGATGTCGGTTACGTAAAATGTTCGTAACTGGTATTAATCAAACGACGGCGCTGTCCGTGAGGAGATACGGCCTGTATCCCGAAGCGAGGAGTGTGAATTTTCCCAATGCAGGTCACAGAGAATTCTTGCTCGATGATTGTGCGTTCGAGTCGGGAGCGCTGCCGAGGTGATACGGTAAAGAGTAATTCATAATCTTCGCCCCCCGTCAGAGCAAGATTCACCGGGTCCAGCCTCCGGGAAAATGCATAGGCGCGGCAGGCAGGCGATAACGGGAGCGTGCTCAGATCGATATCGGCTCCGACATGGCTTTCCTCGCAGAGATGGCGGAGGTCGCCGGAAAGACCGTCCGAAATGTCGATCGCGGAGGTCGCAAAGTGATGGGCACTGAGCCACTGGCCTTCCGCGATGCGCGCAGTTGGACGCAAGTGCCGCTCGATGAGAAATTTTCGGTGCCTCGTCGAAAATGTTGCAGCCCGTGGATGACGTTTCGTACGGTTCGGCGGTTCATTCAAGATACTCAGGCCGGCCAATGAGTCGCCGAGTGTGCCGGTCGTGTACAGGAAATCTCCAATTCGTGCGCCGTGCCGAAACAGGGCTTTGCGACGAGGGACTGCCCCCATCAGTGTCATGCTGAGAAACCATCCGCTGTTCGAAGCCGAGGTATCTCCGCCGATGAGCTCTACCTGATGTGGGCGGCACGCGGCCATCATCCCTCTGTACAAGTGGTGAACTGCGCGGCTGGTTCCGGTGCGGGGAATGGCCAAGGCGACGAGCAGATACTGTGGAGTTCCACCCATCGCCGCAATGTCGCTGAGGTTCGCGGCTGCGGCACGAAACCCGATATCGGACATTGTAGCGGTTCGGAGGTCAAAGTGGACACCTTCCGTTAAGAGGTCGGTTGTCAGCACTGTCCATTGGCCGGCCTTTGCCCCGATAACAGCGGCGTCGTCGCCGATCCCTTGAATAACAGAGGGAGTGCGGCGGCCGTAGCGTCGGTGAAGAGTCCGAATGAGATCGAATTCGTGGATCGCGGGGGTTGCCTTTGCACGGACGGTGGAGACCATGCTAAACGGGTTGACCTGGTTCATCTGGTTTGTCTGGTTGATCCGGTCTGTCTAGTGGTCATGGTCAACCAAACACACGAGACCAAACCAGATAAACCAAATAACGGTCATCTGACGCGCGAGGACTGTTTCATCATCTTGTTATGGGAGTGGTGAGGGAGGCGCTACCGTACCGGCCGCATGCATCGGCAGAGAACGGGCTGCCCGCCCTGGTTTCGCGCGTGTGGTGTGTTTTCTTGAATGGGGCTGCGACGTGTTGGGCTTGCCCGTCTGACGTGTGGATTTCGTGCCCCTCCGGAGCGCCATCGTCATCACATCATCCATCGTATCGGCGAATATGAGGTGGATTCCCTTCAAGATGTGTTTGGGAATCTCATCGAGATCCTTCTTGTTGCGTTTAGGAAGAATCACGGTTGTGAGTTTGGCCCGTTTGGCCGCCAACAGTTTTTCCTTCAATCCTCCGATGGGGAGCACTCGGCCTCGGAGCGTGATCTCGCCGGTCATCGCTAGGTCGCGGCGTACCGGAATTTGAGACAGGGTCGACGCAATGGCGATAGCCATGGTAATGCCTGCCGACGGACCATCCTTAGGAATCGCCCCGGCCGGCACATGGATATGGAGGTCCTGCGTGGTGAAGACGTCGGCATTGATGCCGAGGGTGCGCTCGCGCGATCGGACATAGCTCAAGGCGGCCTGCGCGGATTCTTTCATCACGTCGCCCAGCTGCCCAGTCAGGGTCAATTGTCCCTTGCCCTTCATTGCCGTGGCCTCGATGTAGAGGACATCGCCGCCGGACTCCGTCCAGGCTAATCCAGTAGCCACACCGATTTCGTCAGTCTCTAGTTCCTCTTCGGGCACGAACTTGGGGACGCCGAGGTAGGTATGCAGGTTGGCCGGATTGACGGGGAATCCCACACCCTTGCCTTCCGCCACTTTTTTGGCCACCTTACGCATGACGTTGGCGATTTCGCGCTCAAGGTTTCGGACGCCGGCTTCCCGCGTATAGTTCGTGATGATCTGGCGCACCGCCGGTTCGGCGATTCGGACATGTTTTTCGGTGATGCCATGTTCATTGAGTTGCCGAGGGATCAGGTATCTCTGGGCAATGCCCAACTTTTCTTCTTCGGTATAGCCGGGGATTCCGATCACTTCCATTCGGTCGCGTAAAGCGGGCAGGATGGGATCGATCAGATTTGCCGTGGTGATGAACATCACTTCGGTCAGGTCGAAGGGTACGCCAAGATAGTGGTCCGTGAACGAGTTGTTCTGTTCCGGGTCGAGCACTTCGAGCAGGGCGGCGGAGGGATCTCCGCGAAAATCCATTCCCACCTTGTCGACTTCGTCCAGCATGAAAACCGGATTATTGGTCCCGGCCTGCTTCATGCCCTGAATGATGCGGCCGGGAAGCGCACCGACGTAGGTGCGTCGATGGCCACGGATCTCCGCTTCATCACGGACGCCGCCGAGACTGATGCGGACAAATTCGCGACCGAGCGCACGGGCGATCGATTTTCCAAGGGAGGTTTTCCCGACGCCCGGAGGTCCGACGAAACAGAGAATCGGACCCTTCATTTTGTCTTTGAGCTTCCGCACGGCGAGATATTCGAGGATCCGCTCCTTCACTTTCTCCAAATCGTAGTGGTCCTCGTTGAGCACTTTGGCGGCAGCCTTGAGGTCGAGATTATCCTTGGATCGTTTGGACCATGGCAGCTCCACAATCCATTCGATATAGGTCCTGACGGTCGCGGACTCGGCGGTGTCCGGATGCATTTTCTCAAGGCGCTTGAGTTGCTTTTCAGTTTCCTTCAGCACCTTCTCCGGCATCTTTAGTTCGGCGATCCGCTTGCGGAATTCGGTGATTTCCTCCGCGCGTTCGTCAAGCTCGCCCAGCTCTTTTTGAATAGCTTTGAGTTGCTCGCGCAGGAAATATTCGCGTTGGGTCTTGTCCATCTCCCCTTTGGCTTGTGCTTGAATCTTCTGTTGCATGGAGAGGACTTCGATTTCTTTGCCGAGGATTTCGCTGACGTGCCGGAGGCGTTTGATCGGATCAATGACCTCCAGAACGGCCTGGGTCAATTCGACTTTAAGGCCAAGATTGGACGCGACCATATCGGCAAGTCGCCCGGGGTCTTCGAGATTCTCAATGACGATCATGACATCCGGGATTAAGACCTTACCGAGACTCACGATCCGTTCGATCTGTTCCTTGACCGTCCGCATGGCGGCTTCGGTTTCCAGAGCGGTGCTCGCCGGCTTGTGTTCGACGAGTTTGTCGATGCGTACGGAGTAATAGGGCTCGGACTGTATGTAGCCCGCGACCTTGGCTTTCGAGAGACCCTGCACAAGAATTTTTATGCGTTCATCGGGCAATTTCAGCATGCGCATGATGATGCCGACTGTCCCGACAGCATGGATATCATCGGGCGAAGGATTTTCGACATCCAAGGCCTTTTGAGTCGCGAGGAAGATCATTCGATTGCCGGCCAACGCGGCTTCGATCGCTTTGATCGACATTTCTCGTCCGACAAACAGCGGAAGGACCATGTAGGGGAACACGACGATGTCTCGGACCGGCAACAGCGGAAGCTGGTCCGGGATCTCGATGTTCTGGGGTGGCTGCAAATCTTGTTCGTTCGACTCGTTCATCGATGGGGTCTCTATATATGTTCGGTGTTGAAAATGAGATGCGAGGTCATCCCTCGTGGTTAGGCTTTTTGTGACGATCTTGTTCGACGCCCTCTGGAAGGCCGCATCCGATGCTGCAAATAGTCGCCGAAGTCCGGTCCCAAGGAGGGGTTTTTGAGTGCGAATTCGACGGTCGCAATGAGAAATCCTAACTTGTCTCCGGCATCATATCGCTGCCCCTGTATTTCAAGCGCATACATCGGGGACTTCTTTGCCAATTCGCGAAGTGCGTCGGTCAATTGGATCTCGCCGTTCTTGCCAGGCCGGGTTTTTCTCAGAATGGAAAAAATCTCCGGCGGCAGGACGTAGCGACCGATGACTGCCAGATTGGACGGAGCTTCCCCCGGCGCGGGTTTCTCAACGAGATCTTCGACTCGATGCAATCCCGCGGCAATGGTTCGAGGCGACACAATCCCATAGCGGTTGACGTCTTGGTGCGGTACTTCCTGCACGCCGAGGATCGCACCATGCCGCTTTTTATAGGCATGAATCAGTTGTGCGAGGCCAGGGACCGTGGCATCGATGATCTCGTCGCCGAGCATGACCGCAAAAGGCTCGTCACCGATTAACCGTTGGGCACAGAGAACCGCATGGCCGAGTCCGAGCGCTTCGGTCTGTCGGACGTAACAGAAGTTTGCGAGTGAGGAGATGTGACGCATTTGGCTCAGGAGTTGCGCCTTGCCGCTACCCTTGAGGATTTCTTCCAACTCGACGGATCGGTCAAAATGGTCCTCGATCGCGCGCTTGCCCCGGCCGGTGATAATGATAATGTCCTCGATTCCAGAGGCGACTGCTTCTTCTACTGCATATTGAATCAGCGGCTTATCGACAAGTGGCAACATTTCTTTGGGAGACGCTTTTGTGGCAGGAAGGAAGCGAGTACCCATACCTGCAGCGGGAATCACGGCTTTGCGCACATCGAATCGGGACATGGCTCGATACTATGTGATGGGGTAGGCTATGTCAAGGAATCCAGGAGCTTACAAGCCTCGTGAGGACGATGGCGAAAATAAGATGTCGTGGACGTGATGAATGGTAGCTCAGTCGCACGTTGAAAGGTTTTTCTCGCACGAGTCTGATTGGTCTGGTTCGTGTAGGGTGTTTCGTTCATCTGGTTAATCTGGTTCAACCAAAAAACCAAACGGACCATACAAAGAAGAGAAACATGCTGGTTATCGCGAGGCCCTGCGCAAGAATAATGTAGGCCGTCAGCTTTACATTCAAATACTTGCCCAATATAATTCGGAAGTTTTGCACGCATGTTGCCGTGAGGGATTCGTGTGCGTTGACCGCCTGGACCCTCCCACGTCGTAGCCTTCTGAACCGACATCCTCAGACGCGCCCCGGATGCGATGCGTGTGGTTGGGTTAAAGGGACTGCGCGTATGTTCACCGCCCCCAGTTAGGGTTACCTATGATGTCGGTATTATTTTCTTCCTCTTACTATGGAACGCAGATCCAGTGAGGGGGACACGCTGTTCAGCCTGGCTTCGTTGGCTCTTCGTCATGGCGCTACTCACTCCAACCAGCGGTGTGTTACCGGCGCTAACGGTCGCAGCGGAGCAGGCCGGAGGCAAAGTGACGGCGCTCGAGGTTCGAGGGAACAAGCGGATTGAGCTCCCGGCGATTGTCGGCCGATTGACCTTGAAACCCGGCGATCCCTACACCCCTGAAAATGTCCGCGGACAAATTAAGATTCTCTACGAAATGGGGTTCTTTGAAGATGTGCAAGTGGAGACGGAAATGCGGGCGGGCGGGGTGGCCCTGTCCTTTCTGGTCCGCGAAAAACCGTTTATCACCGAGATTGTGTTCGATGGAAATCAAGCCCTCAGCGACGACAAGCTCAAAGAGAAGATCACGATCAAGAGTCAAGCCTTTCTCGATCAGCCGCAGGCCAAAGAGAGTGCGGAAAAGATTCGACTGGCCTATCAGGGGGATGGCTACTTCAATTGCCGAGTGATCCCGATTGTGAAGACGCTGGATGAGGATCGAAAGCGCCTGACGTTTTTTATTAAAGAAGGAGACAAGGCGCGTGTCAGAACGGTCAATTTTGAGGGTCTGCACGCCGCGACAAAAGACGAATTGTTCAAGGTGATGGCGACACGAGAATGGATTCCCTGGTACGGTCTGGTTACACAGGTGAAGGTGCCGTCGTTTTTTTCGGATGCCGGTGTCTTAAAACGAGAAGAAATGAACAATGACGTCGAACGGATTAAAGAGGTTTTGCTCAACAAAGGCTATTTGAATGCTCGTGTCGGTGTGCCGACGGCGGAACTCAGCGAGGACAAGAAATGGTTTGTCATTACATATGTAGTGACGGAAGGGGAGCCCTTTACAATCGGCGAAATCGGATTCCGCGGAAATACGGTATTCGAGGATCCCGAGCTTCGGCAGGGGCTCAAGATGAAGGAAGGGGAAATTTTTCAGCGTCAGAAACTCCGTGACGAGATCACGCGGTTGACCGATCTGTATGGGAGCAGGGGCTATTCGTTTGCCGATATCTCACCCAATGTGATTCCGAATACGGAGGAACGGACCGCAGCCATCATTCTGACCATCAAGGAAGGGGAGATGATGCGGATCCGTCAGATCAATATTAACGGGAACGAGAAGACCAAAGACAACGTGATTCGGCGTGAACTTCGAGTCGATGAACAGGACGTGATTGATACCGCCTCGCTGAAGCGGAGTTTTCAGCGCCTCAATAATCTGAACTTTTTCGAGACGGTGGAAATTCTTCCGGCGCAGGTGGCTGTGGATAAGGTCGATCTGAACGTTCGCGTGAAAGAAAAGCCGACCGGCCAGTTCAGCATCGGCGGCGGATTCAGTACGTTGGACCAGTTGGTCGCGATCGCCGATATCACGGAAGGAAATCTCGGTGGGAACGGGTGGATGGGACGAGTGCGCGGCCAGCTAGGCCAGAGGCGGACTATGGGGACCATTACATTTCGTAATCCCTACTTGAACGACTCCTTGACCTCGATGCAGTTGGACCTCTACCGCACGATGACCAACTACATCACCTACTTTGAGACGAAAACCGGCGCCAGCGTGACGTTAGGCCGATGGCTTTCTGAGTATTCTTCCGGGAGCGTAAGCCTGTTCGCGGAGGAGCTGAATTTCAGGAATCCGCAGCCAGGGATTTGTCCGGATCGATTCCCTCTTGTGTGCAGTCAACTTGGATCTCAGACGACGACGGGGTTCCGGACCTCGCTCTCTCGCGATACGAGAGACTACTTTCAGGATCCACGCAGCGGTTGGCGAGGGGCTGTGGGCTTCGACTTAGGGACGCCCTATCTGGGCGGGAGCAATAACTACTACAAATATAGTTTGGATATTATTAAATATACGCCGCTGCCGTTCGATACGCGGCATTCGATCCGTGTTCGCTATGGCGACGCAGTCGGCATCGATGGGCATCCTATCCCATTGACCGAACGGTTTTTTGTCGGGGGTATCAATACCATGCGCGGGTTCGTATTTGGGCGTGCGGGACCGGTTACCCAATTTAACTCCCTTCTTGGCGGAAACAAACAGTTGATCTTCAATAACGATTTTATCTTTACGATTTCCTCTGATGCCAAACTGAACGGGGTGATCTTCTTCGACTACGGAAAAGGCTTTAATGACGATGAATCGCTTTCGTTTCACTTGCGAAAATCGGCCGGACTGGAAATGCGATGGATTTCGCCATTTGGCCCTCTCCGCGCCGCGTATGGAATCAATCTGGATCCCAAACCAAGCGAGCGCAAAGGGGTCTTCGAGTTTACCATCGGTTCCCTGTTCTAATGGGACATGTTGTGGACCACGAATGAGAGGTAGCGGTGTAATGATCCAGATGCGTGCCGTCATGCGGAAGATGTCCTGCACAGGTGGGTTGGTGATGGCGCTGCTCGCTGTTTACGGTTGTGCCGCCGGCGGGGCCAAGGTCGAAGGGAAAGTGGGAGTCGTCGATTCGGCCCGTGTCCTGAATGAGACAATCGGTGGCAAGAAAACCAAGGATACGTTGAGTGCATTTTCCAAGAATCGCCAGACGTTGATTGAGATAGAAGAGAAGGAACTCCGCCGCATGGAAGAAGATTTTGGAAGGATGGCCAGTGTGTTGAGCCCGACTGCAAAACGAGAGCGTGAAGAGCAGTTTCGGCGTCGGGTGGCGGAGTATCAGCAGAAAGCGGGCGAAATGAATCGGGAGATTCAAGAGAAGCAAAAAGACGCGCTCGAAGGATTCCGTGAGAAGGTGGAACTTGTCGTGGGCAAAGTGTCAAAGCGTCTTGGCTTGCAGGTCATCATGGAAAAGGGGAGGGGCGGTCCTACTTTATATAGCGAGCCAGGACTCGATATTACAGGTCAGGTCATTGAAGAATTTAATCGTGAATATCCTTAACCCGGTCTATCTGGTCTATCTAGTCTGTTCGGTCTGTCTCGTGTAGTTTGGTTCTCCGGATCAAGCGACAAAACAGACCAGATAGACCGAACGGACCAGATAGACAAGACCGTCAGGAGCAGAGGAGGGTTCGATGGAACGAACGAGCGTGACGAGTCTGATTGGTGCAGTGGCATTGTGGCTGGCGATGGTGGCGCCGGGATTTTCGGCTGAAACCTTCAAAGTTGCGGTGATGGACCAACAGGTGGTCGTAGAGAAGTCGAAAGCCGGCAAGCGGGCAATCGAAGAGCTCAAGGCCTATTCCACGACCAGACAAAAGATCATTGAGGCTGACGAGCAAGAACTGAAGGAGCTTCAACAGGCGCTTCAAGACGGGAAGCTGACCGACAGCATGAAGACAGAGAAGCAGGGTCAGCTCCAGACCAAAGCGGAAGCCTATCAACGTCGTCTGGCGGACTTCAACCGTGAGATTCAACAGAAACAGCGTGAGATGGTGGGCGAATATTCAAGAAAAGTGCAAGCGGCTGCGCAAGTTGTGGTAGAAGCAAATGGGTATGCGGCGATCATCGACAAGGGGAACGAGTCGGCGATGAGGATCGTGCTCTATTATCAGCCGGAGCTGGACTTGACCAGTCAGGTGGTCACGGAGTTCGATCGACAGAATAAGTAGCAGGGAGGAGGGGGTGGGCGGCCTGGTCGTCCTCCTGCTCGCGGAACACGCACGATAAGAATGTGCTCGTTCGACGCGCGCAATCGAAGATCGACCAGGCCGCCCTTGAAAGTGACATGTGGATTGGGGCGACGCATACAAGTGGAAGATCGATCAGCCCTGTCATTTATAAGAGGGATGAGCAGGCTTGGAAGGATTACAGAAGTCTTGCCTATTGAGGAGGTTCCGCCGATGTTTGTGATGGAGCAAGCTGAAATTCAGTCGTTGTTGCCTCATCGGTATCCTTTTCTCCTGGTCGATCGCGTGCAGGAGCTGGATCCTGACCGTCGAATCGTTGGGATCAAGAACGTCACGATCAATGAACCCTTCTTTCAAGGGCATTTCCCTGGACGTCCGGTCATGCCGGGGGTGTTGATTCTCGAAGCGATGGCTCAAGTGGGTGCGGTCCTGGCGTTTAAGTCGATGGGGCATGTGACGCGTCCAGCGGTGTATCTCACCGGTATCGATGGCGCGAAGTTTCGAAAACCAGTCGTGCCCGGCGATCGGTTGCGATGTGAGATCGACGTCGTCAAGAAGCGGGGGCCATTCTGG
>DATDFW010000472.1:0-3441 GCA_036522375.1 Nitrospiraceae bacterium | reverse complement strand
ACGAGACGACCGTTCAAATCTGGGAGCTGGAAATCCGGCGCCAGCTCGCCCAGCTTGATGACGTTACGCTTAGCGACAGGCAGGATATCCTCCGCCGTTGCACTTCCAATTCCCACCATGGCCGTCATCAGGAAGAAAATAATTCCAGCAATCACTGTCTCATCACCCCTTCCTCAGTTCGCTGAAGCAGAACATGCCTGCGCAATTGAGGTGAAACTCAATCATTTTACCGAACATTCCAGCCCAGCTTAGGCCTGAACTGGATGCCATGAAGCATCCGTGTTGAGGGTTGTTCAGGCTCAGTACTCCCTTCTCACATCGACAAAGATCGCCACTGAGACCTTCAAACAGAATGTGTCGTCGTGAGGAACTCGTAGTCGAGGAAGGTGATAGTCAATCCCACGGGGCTTGGGAAAATCCGAATGAATCAAAAATTATGTAATTATCTTACAAGTGCCTGAAAAGGGGAGTCAAGCAAGTCGAGGCATCAGTTTCCGGCAGGTGTTGTACCACTAAGTGGAGTAACACCCTCTCCTATTTGCCATTTGAGGAATGGACATTAGCAGACTGCTTCATATACTATCGCAAGGATTCGTGCCTTTCCCCGATTCGATAACCTGAACCCAGAGAGGCGCTAATGCGACACAACTATCTGTTTACATCTGAGTCTGTCACCGAAGGGCACCCGGATAAGATCGCCGACCAGATCTCCGACGGAATTCTCGATGCGATCATTGCCCAGGACAAGCATTCTCGGGTGGCCTGCGAGACAATTCTGACGACCGGAATTGCCTTCGTCGCCGGTGAAATCTCCACCAAGG
This sequence comes from Nitrospiraceae bacterium, assembly GCA_036522375.1. Taxonomy (GTDB): domain Bacteria; phylum Nitrospirota; class Nitrospiria; order Nitrospirales; family Nitrospiraceae; genus Palsa-1315. Next base: position 2,620 of record DATDFW010000472.1, on the reverse strand, counting down.
CCTACGTCGAGATTCCGGACATCATTCGCGACGTCATCAAAGACGTCGGTTACACCGACGCTTCCTGGGGATTCGATTACCATACCTGTTCCGTCCTCACCGCCATCCACCAACAGTCGAGCGACATCTCCATGGGCGTGGATTCTGGCGGTGCCGGCGATCAGGGGCTGATGTTCGGCTATGCCACCAATGAAACAGAAGAGCTGATGCCGATGCCGATCGTACTCGCACATCGGCTCACCAAGCGACTGGCGGAAGTCCGGAAAAAGAATATCCTCCCCTGGGTACGACCCGATGGAAAATCTCAAGTGACCGTGGAATATCGGAATGGAAAACCGATGCGCATCGATACCATCGTCGTCTCGACACAACACAGCCCGGACGTGACGAACAAACAGATCGAGCGTGACATCATGGAGAAAGTCATCAAGCCCATGATGCCCAAAGGTCTCTATGATCCGGCAAGCGTGAAACATCATATCAATCCCACCGGCCGCTTCGTAGTCGGAGGTCCGATGGGTGACACCGGGTTGACGGGCCGCAAGATCATCGTCGACACCTATGGCGGCCATGGCAGCCATGGAGGAGGCGCCTTCTCCGGGAAGGACCCCACGAAAGTAGACCGGTCAGCGTCGTATATGGCCCGCTATATCGCGAAGAACATTGTCGCCGCCGAGTTGGCCCAAAAGTGTGAAGTGCAGCTCGCCTACGCGATCGGTGTAGCCGATCCTGTCTCAGTGCTGGTCGATACGAAGGGCACGGAAAAGGTGGCGGCCGAGAGTCTGGATAAGCTCGTGCGGAAACACTTTCCCTTAACCCCGCGCGGTATCATCGATTACCTCAAGCTCCGCCGGCCAATCTTCAGAAAGACCGCATCGTATGGGCACTTCGGTCGGAACGAACCTGAGTTCACCTGGGAAAAGACCGACAAGACAAAAATCTTGCGCAAAGACGCAGGCCTGTGATGAAAGGCTGAGGCCAAGGTTAAGAATAAGCAAACTGAGGCTCAGGCTTAGGACGAGGTTGGGATTTTCACTCAGCCTCGACCTTAACCTGAGCCTTCTTTTCGACGAGGAGGTTTTCTGTGGAATACGATGTGAAGGATATCTCGTTAGCAGATCAGGGGGCACTCAAGATTGAATGGGCCGAAGCCACCATGCCGGTGCTGCGGCTGATCAAGAAGCGATTTCAACGGGAGAAGCCATTTGCAGGGCTCCGCGTCACGGCCTGCCTCCACGTGACGACCGAAACCGCCAATTTGATGAAAACACTTCAGGCCGGCGGAGCCGATGTCCGGCTTTGCGCCTCCAATCCACTGAGTACGCAGGATGAGATTGCAGCAGCGCTCGTCAAACATGACAACATTCCGACTTTCGCAATCAAAGGCGAAGACAGCAAAACCTACTATCAGCACATTCAATCGGCCATCAGCCACAAGCCGCAGATCACAATGGACGACGGGGCCGATGTCGTCTCCCTGATCCACTCGAAACGTAAAGATTTGCTCAAGCACGTGATCGGGGGCACGGAAGAGACCACTACCGGCGTCATTCGACTGCGCAGCATGGCTGAAAAGAAGGTGTTGAAGTTCCCCGTGATCTCCGTTAACGATGCCGACACCAAGCACCTGTTCGACAACCGGTACGGGACCGGGCAAAGCACGATCGATGGAATCATCCGCGCGACGAACCGGTTGATTTGCGGCACGACCTTTGTGGTCGCCGGGTATGGCTGGTGCGGACGAGGAATCGCGATGCGTGCCAAGGGTATGGGTGCCGACGTCATCGTGACCGAGATCGATCCAGTTAAAGCGATTGAAGCGGTGATGGACGGATTCCGCATCATGCCGATGGAACAGGCCTCTCTAATTGGAGATTTCTTCGTGACGGTTACCGGCAATCTTAAAGTCATTCGAGGTGAGCACTTCGCCGCAATGAAGGAGGGGGCCATCGTGTGCAACTCAGGCCACTTCAACGTCGAGCTGGATATTCCAGCTTTGGAAAAACTGAGCCGCAAGAAACGCCAGATCAGACCGGGCGTCGAGCAATTCACGCTGAAGACCGGCCGCCGTGTCAGCCTGCTCGGAGAAGGGCGGCTCGTGAACCTCGCGACTGCCGAGGGCCATCCCTCCAGCGTCATGGACATGAGCTTTGCCAATCAGGCGCTCGGTGCGGAGTACCTGGTGAAGCATTACAGGAAGCTCGAGAAGAAGGTCTATCCGGTCCCACCAGTCATCGACAAAGAAATTGCTCGTCTCAAACTCGCCGGCATGGGAATGAAGATCGACACCTTGACGAAGGAGCAGGTGAAGTATCTCGCATCCTGGGAGATGGGGACCTAACAGGACGCTGAAAATGACCCCCAGCGGCGTTCTCGGTCGCTCGTCTCCCCGCAACGTACCCAGGGTACGCTTCAGTCACTGAGCTCCCTCCGGCCTTGCTGGGATGCCATTTTGAGCATCCTGTATTCGGACGGTACTTGGTGACATGCGGCGTTGAGACCAGCTTCCATAGAGTACCTCTTGAGAGCATAAACAGAAGGGTCACTGAAGTTGGTGGCCTTTTAATTTCCGCTCAAGAAACACCAGGATAACTACAATCCCAATCCTCTCACTTAAGCA
>DATDFW010000471.1:0-3108 GCA_036522375.1 Nitrospiraceae bacterium | reverse complement strand
CGCGCGGATGAACCTCGGCTGATCGGGCGCCAGAGTCTCGGTCGGTGAGGTAGAGCGGAAGCGATCGCGTGTTCCGCCGGATCTGGACCGCATGAGGCGCGATCGACCATTCGCTGGGCTCAATGGGATCCTTTACAAAGTCCGTCGACCAGCCCGCGCACTTATGTCAACTAACCCTGCCACTCCCGCCCCCAACACTTTGACACTCGGTGCCGCGATTGTGCAACTTTGCACCTCGTCGACTTTTGCATCACGGTACGATTATGAGAGAAGAGCACATACATCATCTTCATGCCACGACTACCTCCAAATCGCTACCTTTATTGAGTCTATATTTCCTGCCTGCGCAGTAGCATTGAGTTTACTATTCAAGGAAAATCGCGCGACACTCAAAGGGTACTACGTCGGCGACACAACGATCCGCGTTCAGCGAGATCAAAAGCATGATCATCAATAATGGCGAGGAGAAATGGCATTATGAAATTCGTTCTTGGATGCATTGGAGCATTCGCATTGGGAGTTGTATTCGGGATTCAGCCCGTCCTTGCGCAGGCAAATCCTAGAAGAAGAGAGGGGCCACCACTGACATGTACCCAGTTAGCCGACCTGAACATGAAGGCATCACAACTGCCCAGCTTCAAGGCTCCAGGGCAACGCGAGGGTGAGGGTTCGCTTCTGGCCATCGTTGGCGTATCGGTGCCAATCGACGGGTCAAAGTCCCGGTTGAGGATATACTATGACGACTGCCCGCAGGATCACCCTGACACAGTTCGAGTTCCGCACTTTGCCTGGACGCTGGACAAACCGCCAGGAAGCACGGCGGTGCTAGAGAACGTGGATTCGCTCAAGGTGTCGTTCAAGCCCGACATTCCCGGTGACTACACGGCGCATCTTGTAGGTTGCCCGGACGATGCAATTTCGAAGAAGACGTGCCTGGTGCACTTAAACAATCGTCCAAAGGCTGTGCAACTCCTGCCGGAGGCCACGAGTGTAAAGGTGACGGTCTCGGTCGGGGGTCAGCTATCGCCTCTCTATACGCCGGGCAACGTGGACGAGGTCGCAACGGTACCGCAGCATTATGCTACCGCGCGCAATGCCTGCGATCATGCGTGGAACGATTTCAGCATCGGCGTCTTACGTGATCCCGAGTGGTACACAACCAAGGTATGGAATGGGCCGACTCCGGCATATGAACTTGCTGAGGGGCGTGTCTATCACTCGAACATCGCAGGTGCCGACAATCCGTATGCGCATATCGATAATGACCACAACGCACAGATCGAATTAGATCCACATTATCGCAATCTGCTGGTCGACGATTCGCCAGAAGATAAGACTCCGAATTTTCTTCCCTTCGGTGGTCTCGAGATCGAATGGGAATTTCCGGACTTCCCTGATGCATTCCGCCCGATCGAAGGGGACCGCATGAGTGTGCTTGGCTATCATATCGTCGACTGTGGTCATGAGGATTATCATACTGAGATCCACCCTCCGATCGCAGTCGCGGTGCACCGACCTCGCGCCGTTAAGCTTCCAGAAAAATTTCAGTACGCGAGGAATCAATCCGGAAATCCAGTGGGACCTGTGCAGCCGATTGGGTCAAACGTATATGTTCCCGGTATCGTCACCGATATCTGGGTGAACTTGAACGGAGGCATGATGCTCGACAGGGTCGCGGCCGGCTTGCACCAGCCCAGTGACGCGAATCCCAGCGTCGGCCAACCTACGACCGCGGGAGTTCAATTCCGGTTCAAGGTGTACCTGCCACCGAGTCCGACGTTCCTTCTCAAGCAAGTGATGTCCGTGCCATTTGAACCGGCTTTGTTTGTCCAGGTCCAAGACCATCCTCTCGCCGCCAGCCTCGGCGCCGCCACACCGCTCCCCATCAAAGAAGTCGAGCGCCACCTCGATGGACCCTCACCGTACCTGCTTTACACGCTGGCACTTTCGCCTCTTTCCCCTGGGGAAAGGTACGCGAAGCGGATCGTTGCCGCGTGGGTCTATCCCGATCTCACTGGCCAGAACTTTGGCTTGCACGCCTATCGTGTCAAGCTAGAGCAGATGAAGGTCTTGGACACGGGCAATGCCACGTCGGGCAACTGGAAGCTATGGGCAACGCTGCCCAGCGTCGACGCACCGTGGACGAAGCTCATCGAGTGCCGCAGCTGCATCGATTCCAAGACCTACGGGCCGGGCGCCGACATATGGCAACGGGGCGCCATGGACTCGGTTGGACACCTGATGGGCGAGATTCTGGTTTTTCAGCCAACGGGAGACAACGCTCCATCGCAGACGCCCCAGCTCCGATTGACAGGGTACGACAATGATTGGCTTTCGTCGGACGCCTTCGGAGACGCACTGAGTCTTGTCACTCAAGTCGGCCGATACAATACACATTCAGTCTGCGATCCGGATGCCAGCTGCCCGAGTTTCAGCATCGTCTATAGCGTCGACGCGGGTACCGCTCAGATTGCCGAATCACTCGACCCAGCAGCGAAGGCTGCGTACCAAGGTTTCCTTCTCCATCCTACGACCGTCGTTGCACTGGCGAAGCCAGTTGAGGTTGCGTTCCACTCGGCGACGATGACCGCACAGCGAGCGGGTGTGGCTCTAAAGACTGGGAAAGAGGATATGAAGCGAATCAAGAAGCTCTCCGAGCCAAGCAACCTTCACACCGGCTTACAGAAAGGGAGCGCCACCGAGCGGGAGTCATTTGTTAAGGCACTTCGTGAGCGTATGATTCACTTTTTGGCACGAACCCTAGTGCGAAACATCGACAGAAGGCTGTAGCCGACCTCAGAAGATAAAAGACTCAATCCCTGCTGACTTATACAAAAGGTATCTATGCGATCTGGAGACGGGCAAGCCGTGCATCTAAGTTTAAACAGGCGCGCGCCTGTGAATCAGGAGCACGTTGCCTGAGATCTATCCCTTGACGTGGATGGAAGCGGTCGTACGTTCCGCGGATTATGCTGAGCTCGGCATAATCCGCGGAAACACACGATCGCTTTCACGCTGTGTTCAGAAAGTCCCGACAGCCCCGACGAACGACCGCGCGGCGGTGACTGACACGATCCGAGCGACGCTCCGCTTGCGTGCCGGTATGCC
>DATDFW010000470.1:0-3862 GCA_036522375.1 Nitrospiraceae bacterium | reverse complement strand
GTAAGATATGGAAGCTCTAAGAGATCCAAGGGAGGAGCCCACTACTCAGAACATAAATTATGTAGAATCTCGAGCATCGCGAGCCAATCAGATGGAACGCGCATCAGACCCTGGTTCGTCTCAATCTCATAGATGAATATCGGATCCGAGCCGATCGCAGCGTCGCCCTCTTTGATAGCCCTCACCGTTCCTGTCGTCGCACAATTAGGTACATTGATGTAGTCATCAATTTTTGCGTGTACCACCTGTTGCCACTCTTCTTAAGCCTTAACGAGACTGCCCTTCCTCTGAGGTTAATCGGTCAGACGTTTGGCCGCTGCATAGTGGCGAACCGCGTCGCGTCGACGTCCGAGCTTTTCATACAGGTGGGCCAGGTACCAATGCGCGTCTCGAAATGTCGGGTCCGCTTTCAGGGCTGCCTCGTAGGCGCCTAAGGCTCCGCTTGTATCGTGTTGATCCTCCAGCACGATGGCCAGATTGAAATGCGCGAGGGCGAGGCTTGGGCGATAGTGGAGGGCTCGGCGGTAACACGCCTCCGCTTCTTTGAGCTTTCCCTCGTTATGATGCAAGAGACCCAGATTTAGATGGGCCTCGACGAAGGAGGGTTGGAGGCGAAGGGCTTCCCTATAGGCCTGCCGTGCCTCCTCGACTGACTCCTCTTGCAGGCTCATCGCCCGTTCGAGCCAGGCCAGCGCGGTCTCAGCCTGTGAGGGCTGCTTTCTCGGGCGCCGCCGGAGCGTGGTCGGCTTGTCGATCTGCCGTGTCTCAAAGTTGAGGAGAAATTGCCCCGAATCCGGCTGCCAGTGGGACCTCCCGTCCCACACGACGACCCGTTTCCCCGACGCATAGATCTTCAGGCTCGATAGGACCTCACCTTCTCCAAGCTGTCGCTGGAGGGAATCGAGCACTTTCCGGATCTGCCGCATCGACACGCCGGCATCATGGAGCCCTTTGGCCGTTCGCAAGATGACCAGATGCTGGAACGAATAGTGGTGTGCGCGTGTGGCTCGACAGACTGGCAGGAGCGCCGCACGGAGACAGGACCGCAAGCCCGAGGCACTCAGCCGGAGAATCCGGCGAAGATCGGCCGAAGAGTAGTCGCCATTCATCGTCTCCCACTAACGGCCTTCTTCTCGGCAGCCTGTGCCGGCATGGCCCGGGCACGCGCTCGTCTCTTCTGCGCGGGCTGGGCCACACTCTCTTTTAACCGCTGCATCAGATCGACGACGTCGGTCGCGTGTCGCGCGGCCTTAGGCTGGAGCTTGAGCGTCTTGCCTTTTGACTTGTCTTCAATCAGTTCCATGACCCGCTCCCGATATTCATCATGGTAGGCCGTGGCATCAAAGTCTGGACTCGAAATCGAATCGATGAGCTGCGCGGCCAGCTTCAGCTCGGCGGCACCCGGCTTCTGATCCTTACTGAGCTTTTCTTCGAACTCTCGAATTTCATCCTGGTAGTGCATCTTGTGAAGGAGCAACCGGCCCTGCATCGCACGAATCACATAGAGACTATCCTTTCCCCGCCACACAAACTTGGCTAAGGCCACGCGCTTCATCTCGTCCATCGCGTGTACAAGCAACTGGTAGGCCTTCTCTCCCCGTTTTTCCGCACCGAGGTGAAAGGTGTTTTCAAAGTAGATGGGATCAATGGCGGTCAGGGGAACAAACTCCACTATCTCCATCGCCTCGGACTCCGCCGCTTGCAGCTGGTCCAGTTCGGCTGGCGTGAGCCGCACATATTGATCCTTCGCAATCTCATACCCCTTCACCAGCTCGTCATACTCGACGTCGCGATTACACGACGGACAAAACCGCCGTTGCTTAATCCGACTGCCGCAGACACCGTGGAGCTGATTGAAGTGAATATCCTGCTCCTGGATGGCGGAATAAATGCCCACCGGGATGGTCACGAGACCAAACGAAATATGGGCCGTTTCCAGCTTATGGGCCATGCCCCCCCTCGATGAGAAGCCAGATTACTCATCCCGCTGCAGCGTGGTGGTGTGCCCGTTCTCGGTGATATAGGCTTTGACCCGATCTCCCGGTACGACCTTATCCAGTTTCGTGCTCGCATCGACGTGGAGTCTCACTTCCTTCCCATCCGTATCTCTGACCCAATAATTTTCGCCATCCATGCGCATCAGCGTCCCTTTGACCGTGTCTTTGGTGAGGCGCTCTTTCAAGGTCGGTGTGGCCTCTTTCCCCTCCATCGGATTGGCCGCTCCCACAATCCCGGCGCCACAACCGAGTAGCACCACCGTCAGGACAGAAATTGTGAGCTTCATAGTAGACCTCCTGGTTATTTGAAAATTTACTGCATGTACTTCTCGACTGTTTTCTATACCGCGTGCTCACGTCCTCTCGATAATATTGCAGTGGTGGGGCTTCCTGCTTCGTCCTCTCACACGCCTGCAGGAGGTCGCCGTCCCATGATGAAACCGATGATGGCAAGAATGATGAATACGACAAACAATACATACGCAATATAAGTCGCCGTACCCGCCACTCCAGCGAGCCCCAAGACTCCGGCAATAATCCCTATGATTAAGAAGAGTCCCGCCCAGTACAGCATGAGTAACCTCCTTTTCCCCATGAGAAGATCACATTGCTGAGGGATTCACGCATTCTATTAAAAGTATGCTCGAGTTTCTGGGGGTTCGGAACTCGGTCGTTCCCTAGTCCAAGCTTTGGGCACCATAGATGATGAACCCAACGAAGCTAAAGAAGCTAACACCAGCGGCGAGAGCCAGAAATTGATGAACCGTGGCAGATTCTTGCTCCCATGCATCCCCTAACGTATAACCCAACGACAGAAATGTAGTTGACCAGATCAGAGCCCCCAGATAGGCAAATGGTGCGAACGTGAGCATCTGCAATTTCGATGATCCCGCCACCAGTGCGACGACATGTCGGATACCGGGGATGTAATAGCCAAAAATAAGTGTGTACTTCCCCCACCGAGAGTACCAGCTTTTTACACGGTCCAAGTCGGCTGCACGAATTCTCACAGCCGTGCCTGCCTTGTGGACTACATACAGTCCAAGACTCCGACCTATGACATAGCTGACCGTGATACCGCAGCTGCTTCCCAGGAAAGCCGTGCCGACGGTTGGCAACAGGCTCAGCTCGTTTTTAAATACGAGATATCCGGCAAACGCCAACAAGGTTTCATCGGGAATCGGCAGTCCTACAATGCCGAGCATGAGCAATGAGAAGAGTGCGGGATAGCCAAACTCTGAAATCCAGTGGAAGAGGGCATCCATTGCCTACTCTCTCACGCATTTGGTTGGACTCTTCTTGAAGAGTGTCGCTCGATCCGATATCGAACACACCTAGGAATGGCCCTGTATCAGACGAAGAAGGGACATCACCGCCGTCCTCATGATTTTCTATACAGCCTTCTCACGATCCATTTCTATCTTTTGTCTAGAGGACTTATCTGGAAAGTAGGGAACGAAGGCAGGCTTGCGTATGTGGCATATCCATATTCTCACGAAGGTGGTTTCTAATGGACATGAGGCTTTCCACTTGTGGCCATTTCCTCCTGACCAATCGTTCTTCCTGACCCTCGGCCTCGCCATACACTCATGAGAAGATACCCGACGATCACGACATTAATACCGAGCGTCAGTAGCTTGAGAGGCGTCACCTCGTCTTGGAGGCTGTACACCTCCCATGGGATAAATGAACCGACCACGATCACCGTGAGATAGGAGGCCCAGGGCTTGTAGAAGAAGAGGCCTCCCCCTTGGACAAATGCCAGTCCGCCATACACAAATGAGCCAACACTGAATGTTTCCAGCATTTGGTTCGTCACCGGCAGAAACTTGGTCAGGAGCCAATGAATAACACGATTGTCAGGG
>DATDFW010000469.1:0-13443 GCA_036522375.1 Nitrospiraceae bacterium | reverse complement strand
CTTGACCGCTCCTCCCCCACCATGGAGTTTAAGTGCGCGAAGCGTCGTGACCACCACGGCCGCCGCCGGCTTGAATCCTGACAATCGACACTTGATATTGAAAAATTTTTCTGCTCCAAGATCACTCCCAAATCCTGCCTCCGTGACGACATAGTCGGCACAACGCAATGCGATAGCATCGGAAAGAATCGAACAATTTCCGTGGGCAATATTCCCAAACGGTCCCGTATGTACGAACGCTGCAGTTCCCTCCAATGTCTGGACCAAGTTCGGCAACAATGCCTCCCTGAGCAGGACGGCCATTGATCCGGCGCATCCTAACTCTTTTGCCCGCACTGGCTTGCCATCCAACGTAAACCCTACAACAATCTCTTCCAGCCTCTGTTGTAGGTCGGCCTGACTCGATGCCAATGCCAGCATCGCCATGACCTCGGACGCTTCTGTTATCACAAATCGGCCTGTGCGGCCCGCAGCCCCGTCCCCCAAAGCAATTTGCCGCAATGATCGATCACTGACTCCAGATGTGCGTGGCCAGGTAATCCGGTTCGAATCCACCTGAAGCACATTCCCATGAAACAGGTGATTATCAATAAATGCTGACAAGAGATTGTGACTGGCAGATACAGCGTGAGCATCGCCGGTCAGATGGAGGTTGATCTCCTCCATCGGAAGGACTTGCGCCCGCCCTCCGCCTGTCCCTCCTCCTTTGATGCCAAATACCGGCCCCAACGAGGGTTGCCGAAGCGTGACAGCTGTTCGATGGCCAAGGCGAGAAAGGCCCATGGCAAGTCCAATAGAAGTTGTCGTCTTGCCTTCCCCCAAGGGGGTCGGATTGATTGCAGTCACAAGTACATACCTGCCGAGAGGTGCAGCATGGAGCCGATCAAGTGTATCAAGCGAAACCTTCGCTTTCAGCCTTCCATAGGGGAAGAGCTCATTGGCCTTGATGCCAAGCTGATCAGCAACATCCTGTATTGGACGGGGTTTAACCGATCGGTTGATTTCAATGTCTGTCATAGGTATGCGATGTCAAGACTTCTACCGCATGTATGAGGCAGCAGTGTAGCATGGGAGGTGAGTTGAGTCGATTCGGTTGGCGTTGTGTAAGGGGAAAGAGGGGCTCAGTGAGTAGGGCCTCGTGATGAACCAAACTGGTTGAAAACGAGGCTGATGGGCAAAATGGAAGCCTGCCGAGCTATTCGAGGATATATTTTATCGGATCTAGCGCCTGGCCATGAACTTTCACCATGTAATGCAGGTGAGGTCCGGTAGCAAGCCCTGTGCTGCCGACCAGAGCGACAACATCTCCACGCTTCACGCGTTGCCCTTCTTTGACTAGTGATTTGGCAAGATGGCCGTAGAGTGTTTCGATCCCGAAACCATGATCTATTTTCACAAGAATTCCCAGTTTAGGATCGGACCCTACTGCTGTGACACGTCCTTGAGCAGGAGCCTGAACCGGCGCATTCGCAGCAGCTCCAATGTCCAACCCATCATGCCAAGCCGGCTTTTCAGTGAATGGAGAAACCCTTGGCCCAAACCCAGAGGTTATCCATCCTTTCACTGGCCAAATAGAAGGGGTCGCCGCCCATCGAGAAGATTTCTGTTCGGCGGCCAAAGACAATTCTTGAAGCGATTGTTCTTGGATCGCAGCCTCCTTTGATAGCCAATCTATACTGTCTTTAATTGAGGCAATTTCGCCCTGCTGAGTAATATCGCTCGACCCCGCAGATTGTCTCGTTTCGTTAGGTAACGCACTTTGGCTGATTTCGGCGGCACGGGCAAGCTGTGCCTGAGCGTCACTCAAAGGGATCTCCTCAGTTACAGGAAGGGTGTGGCCGTCTGGAATGGGAGCATCCACACCGCCCCGACCATTCGTCGTATCCCCTGTTTTCTGGGGATCGATTCCCAACATGACACGTAGTCGCTGGTTGACCTCCTTCATGCTTGCTAAACGCTTCTTTAGATCGTCGATGGAGCCCGAGAAGGCTCCTGTCTGTTCCCTTGCATTCATGGCTTCCGCACGGAACGATGAAAGCTCCCAGACCTCGCCGGTTCTGACCACGTAGTGTGCAAGGACAAGAAGATCGACTAAGACGAAAATGGCTCCGACGACCAATAGCCTACTGACAAGCTTGCGAGGGAAACTAAATCGGAGTGGCTTGGCCGATGAGCCTCTAAAAATTACAACCGTATAAGCATCCCCACTTTCCGTACCATTCACTTGTCCCATGACCACTCACCCCCTGCTTGATGGGCCTTTCCCTTTCTGCGGCTATCCTCCACGAGTCTACCGATCCAGACTACCTCGGTCAACCCCTCAGACGAGAAAGTACTCTCCCTTCTCATTCACGAAAAAACAATTAGTTGAGGGTCTCAATCCGTACCCACCCAAGGTATCGGTCCAAGCCTCGCTTGACCGGCAATGCAATAATTTCAGGAGTTTCATATGTATGCATCGCTTTGATCGTCTTCTCGAGTGCAGAATACCTAGCTTTGGTGGACTTTAATACCAACAAAACTTCCTGTGATTTAACAACCTTTCCTTTCCACCTATAGATAGATTGAATCCCATCGATGATATTCGCACAAGCAGCCAACTTTGCATTCACGACCCCTTTGCCAATTCTTATCGCTTCTTCCTGATTTGCCACCGTAACCAAGATAACAAAAACCTCCCCTGCTGATTTCTTCATAAGGGTGCACTATACTCGGGCCTTCGATCTGTTCTCGAACGACCCTCAAATTGTGATAACTACAAGCAATTTCTGGGCTATTGCATAGACAAAGGACTGACTTTCCTGATCTATCAATACCTTGTACGTTCGCAATCTAATTCTTGCCACCTCTTGCTATGAGCTTTTCTTACCATACATTTGTCGAGTGATAAACAAGAATGTACAATTTTTACTGTTCTACTCTAATAATTGATTGGATGGAATCAGATCGCTTAGAACTTTCCCACTCGATTGAGGAAGAACTAATCATTAGTGAGACATCAGTTCATTGACAAGATTTTCACCCCTCACATATTATGACGTCTTTACTAAGGAGGTCACTCGATGAGCTTTGCTATTTCCCCGAAGGAACTGAAAATACGTCTCGATAAAGGCGACAAGCTGGTAATAGTTGATGTGAGGGAGGATTGGGAATATTCTCTTGCGAAACTTGATGGCTCAATCCTCATTCCTCTCGGAACACTCCCTCAATCATTCACGCAATTGAACCGCGACTCGGAGATCATTGCCATATGCCACCATGGAATGAGAAGCGCCGATGCGACGAATTTCCTGATTCAACAAGGATTCACGAATGTGAAAAACTTGGTGGGGGGGATCGATGCCTGGTCAACCCAGGTGGATGGAACCGTCCCTCGATACTAATTCAATCCCACCTAGGTCACTGCCGCATGTTTGCGCTCTTTCTGCCTGAACAGTACAGTTGATGCTAGCCCATGCGCTCGCGGAAATAGTCGACGGTACGCTTGAGCCCTTCACTTAGCTCTGTTTTGGGTTCCCAGGCCAATTCTTGACGGAGTTTTCCGGAATCAATCACACTCCGTGCCTGCTCGCCACTCTTCGCAGGCCCATGAACCTCCTTGCATGTCGAATGTGTGTGGGTGATTAAGATTCTGAACAAATCGTTGATTGAGGTTTCTTCCCCCGTTCCAACATTATACGTTCCTTGCGTATCCTGACCCATCACCGCAAGATTTGCCTCTACGACATCGTCCACGTAGATGAAGTCTCGCGTCTGTCGTCCATTCCCGTTGACGATCGCCTGTTCGTTATTCAGTAACTTCTGAATAAAGATCGCAACCACGCCAGCCTCTCCATCAGGATCCTGACGCGGACCATAGACATTGGCATAGCGCAAATTCACCATTTGAAGTCCGCTCACTCGTTGATAGTAGGATAGGTACTGTTCCCCACACAGCTTGCTGATGCCGTAAGGCGACAGAGGCCGTGTGACATGGGACTCGGGCGCAGGATAGACCTCCTGCTCTCCGTAGATGGCCCCACCGGAAGAAGAGAACACCACTTTCCGCACGCCATGCCTAACCGCTTGCTGCAACACGTTCAACATCCCAAGAACATTCACCTGGGCGTCGAATATCGGATCTTCTACAGATTTTCGGACGTCCATCTGTGCGGCAAGGTGCATGATAATGTTGGGGCGTTCGTTGCGGAATATCCGTTCAAGCCGCCAACTTTGAATATCCAGCTTGCAGAAACGAGCGGCACGATTCAGATTTCTCCGTTTTCCTGTGGACAGATTGTCCACAACAACGACCTCGTGTCCTTCCTGAATAAGGCGATCAACCACATGTGACCCAATAAAACCTGCACCTCCAGTCACGAGAACCTTCATGCATACCCCCCTCGCCGGTGAATCCGTGCCATATTAGTCCACCGTCTACCCGCTCAGGTCCTGATCTCACATGCAAAACCAACAAGAATTTCCCGGTTCCCTTTTCGACCTATCACAGGAGAGTCAAGTATGCCTTTCAACTGAAGCCCGAGATGAGCGGCACAGGCAATAACCTTCTTCGTTACCGCTTCCCTTTGTGGATCATCTCGCACGATTCCCCCTCGCCCAACCAGACCTTTACCAACTTCAAACTGCGGTTTCACAAGTGCCACAACCTTTGCTGTCTTATTTAGTAGGTGAACGACCGCAGGTAATACCAATGTCAGAGAAATAAAAGACACGTCGATTACCGCCAGATCGATCGGCTCAGGTATTGCGGTACGGTCAACATACCGGATGTTAGTCCGTTCGAGCAAGACAACACGAGAATCTTGTCGAAGCCTCCACTCAAACTGTCCATACCCAACGTCGACAGCATAAATACGGGTGGCTCCTCGCTGCAACAAACAGTCAGTGAACCCGCCGGTCGAACACCCCACGTCCAGACCAATCGTCCCGCGCGGATCAATATGAAAGGCATCTAGCGCCGCAGCCAATTTTTCACCGGATCGACTGACGAACAACGCAGGCTGCACGACCTTTATCTTGGCATCCAACGGCACCAACTTTGCGGGCTTATCCACTATGACCCCATCTACCGATATTCCCCCTGCCAACACCGTTCGAGCTGCAGTCTCCCGGCTTGATACCAAACCCTGGACCATAAGCACACGGTCCAGCCGTTCTTTGCGAGCACGAGGGGTTGAAGCCATAGAGACTAGGGAAGTGAAGCTTGAGCGCGCAGGCCGACACCGGAACCGGGATCAGGAAAGCTAGGATGACAGTTCATCGGCTTCGTTGCCTGGAGAGTAGGCATGGATTCGTTTCTTGCCGTTCTTGTCTTGAACGAGCACCTCTACTTTATGCTCGGCTTCTTCAAGAATCTTGAGACAATTTTTTGAGAGGCGAATACCTTCTTCGAAGATCTTGAGCGATTCGTCCAAAGGAAGATCGCTTTTTTCGAGCTCACCAACAATGGCTTCCAACCGTGCCATTGCCTGTTCAAATTTCACTGCTGCCACAGTACGCCTCGTTATTAAATACAGTGACGCGCCAACATTATACTCGACGACACCTCGAATTCAAACTGATCAATCATCGAACACACGCGTGACCATGCAACTCAATCGCCCGCTGGCTAATTGAGCCTCCAATTCCTGTCCAACCTCCACATCACGTGCTCGACGGAGAATCTGACCAGACGGAACAGTGTGAAGAATGCTATAGCCGCGCCCAAGAACCGCCAATGGACTCAAGGTATTGACCTGTGCCAGCATCGCGTGAATCCGATGCTGATGCTGCGCCAATATCACCCTCATCTGCCCCTTAAGGCGTTTCGAAAATTGTGGGATTGTTGCCAGCCCGTGTTTGATCACGAGAATAGGATTGAGACCGGATAGATCACGCTGCACCTCGTAAACACGTTCACGCCTGGACTTGAGCAGTTGGCGGACCGTCTCGCATAATCGATCCATCATATCATCTGTCCGTTGCGACGTTTCCTGGAGGCGGAAGCGTATATCCGTCACCCCTCGAATACCAGCATCAAGCCTCTGCCTCTCGGAAGCACAGCGCCGGAGCATCACTTGTTCCATACGTACCTTCAACTCTCGCAATCGTTCCACGATCTCAGCGAACACCGGAACTACAGCCTCCGCAGCCGCTGACGGCGTCGGCGCTCGAAAATCGGCGGCGAAATCGGCAAGTGTCACATCGATTTCATGACCGACGGCCGAGACCACAGGGACACGGGAGGCCGCAATCGCACGCACCACGATTTCCTCATTGAAACTCCAGAGGTCCTCCAACGATCCTCCACCTCGCCCCACTATGATGACATCCACTGAACCCAGTTCATTCAAGGCAATCAGCGCATCAGCTATTTGACGCCCGGCATTCTCCCCCTGAACTTGAACCGGAGCGATAAGAATAGAAAGTGCTGGCCAGCGTCGCCTCAGCACAACGAGAATATCCTGAACGGCAGCGCCAGTCAGCGATGACACGATACCCACCGCGCGAGGGAATATCGGAATTGACTTTTTTCTTTCCTGATCGAACAGCCCCTCCGCCGCGAGTCGCTTTCGTAACTGTTCAAAGGCCAGCTGCAAGGCACCAATTCCCTTTGGCTCCACCCTGTCGAGTACGATCTGGTATTCCCCGCGTGGTTCATAGACCGTGAGCCGCCCCCGCACGATCACGTGTAGCCCTTCTTGCAAAGAAAAACGCAGCCGCACCGCGCTGGATCGGAACAGCACCGCGCGAATTTGACTAGTCTTGTCCTTGAGCGTGCAATAGATGTGTCCCGATCCGGGAGCACGAAGATTGGAGAGCTCTCCTTCTAGCCAGATGTCGGAAAACTGCTCTTCTATTGAGGTGCGAAGCAATCCCGTCAACTCCGAAACCGTTAGGATCCGTTCCGGAGTATTAACTTGAGGGGAGGAATTGGGAAAACCGGAAAGAGTCGTGGTGGGTCTCCTTTAATCGATGATGCGAATTCGTTCGATCGACAACGCCTTGCCAAGTCGCGCATCAAGTTCGATTAGCACCGCGCAAAAGACGGAGGGACCTGAGGCCACCTCAAAGCGCCGTGGCATCCCGGTCAGAAACTTTTCTATTGCCAACTCTTTCTTTACGCCGATCACGGAATGGAGCGGTCCGGTCATCCCGATATCCGTCAAATAAGCTGTTCCCTTCGGCAGGATTTGCTCATCGGCCGTTTGCACGTGCGTATGGGTACCAACCACCGCGACGACCTCTCCGTCTAGATAATGCCCCATCGCCATTTTTTCCGATGTTGCCTCTGCATGCATGTCAACAATCACGGCAGCCGTTCGCTTCTTCAGCGCTGCCAGTTCCTTTTTGGCTACCTGGAACGGACAGTCCAATGTCGGCATATACGCCCGCCCCATCAGTTGGAGAACACCGAGCTGCTCCCCGCCGGCCGATTCGACCACCACACTCCCATGACCCGGCACACCATCCGGATAGTTGGCCGGCCGAAGCAGGCGTGGTTCTCGAGGAAAGTAGTCGAGAATTTCCCTTTTGTCCCATGCATGATTTCCGGTGGTCACAACCGCGAGGCCGAGGTTGAACAATTCTTCTGCCAACTCCGGCGTGATGCCAAACCCGCCGGCCGCGTTCTCACCATTCCCGATTACGATGTCGATTTGCCGCTGCCCCACCAGCCTGGGAACAGCCCTGGCCAATGCTCGACGCCCAGGCTCTCCAAATATATCGCCGATAAATAGTACCTTCACTTGGCATACTCCACATACCGACTCTCGCGAATCACGGTCACTCTAATCGTGCCGGGATAGGTGAGTTCCTGTTCAATCTTCTTCGCCAAATCCCGAGACAGTTGAAACGACTCGGCATCGGTAATGTCTTCCTGTCGAACGATGACCCGAATTTCACGGCCCGCTTGAATGGCATAGGCCTTCTGTACGCCTTTGATGGTCGTGGCAAGCGACTCCAGTTTTTCCAGCCGTTTCACATAGGTCTCCAAGGCTTCCCTTCTAGCCCCTGGCCTCGCCGCCGACAATGCTTCAGCCGCAGCAACCAAAACCGATTCTGGACAGATCGGCTCTACCTGCTCGTGATGCCCCGCAATGGCATTCACAATTTTCTCACTTTCGCCGTACTTCTTGGCAATCTCAGCACCCAGCATGGCATGCGGGCCTTCTTCTTCGTGACTAACGGCTTTCCCGATGTCGTGCAGCAGGGCTCCCCTCCTCGCCAACTTCACATCAAGACCAAGCTCCGAAGCCATGATGCCGCAAATATAGGCGGCTTCACGCGAATGATAGAGATTGTTTTGTCCATAGCTCGTCCGGTACTTGAGCCGACCAAGAACCTTGATCAACTCCGGGTGAAAATCCGAGAGTCCCAATTCAAATATGATCTTCTCCGCCTCGTCATACATAAGCTTATCGATATCGACTTTGACTTTCTCGACGATCTCCTCGATCCGAGTCGGATGGATGCGCCCGTCATGCATCAACCGTTCGAGCGAGACCTTGGCAATCTCGCGACGGAGCGGATCAAACCCGGACACAATGACGGCTTCAGGCGTCTCATCGATAATCAGGTCGATCCCGGTTGCAGCTTCGATCGCACGGATGTTGCGCCCTTCACGTCCAATGATCCGTCCCTTCATCGCGTCATTCGGAATCGGCACGACAGAAATAGTCGACTCAGAGACATAATCGCGCACCACACGTTGAATCGAGCTGGTGATGATCTCGCGTGCTTCCCGTTCCGCATTCTCTCGCGCCTCTTCTAAGGTTCGCTTGGCATGCCCAAGGGCTTCGAGCCGCGCCTGGCTTTCCATTTCTTGAATGAGCTGCTTTTTCGCCTCGTCAGCCGTCATCCCTGCGACGCGCTCCAATGCCTCACGGTGCTCCTTCTCCACCCGAGCACAGGCCAACTCTTTTCCTATCAGCTTCTCCTCCCGCTTTGCCAACTCCAGATCTCGCTTTTGAACTTCACTTTCCCGTTTGTCCGCCGCACTCATCCGTTTATCGAGCGCTTCATCTCGCTGGACCACACGCTTTTCTGCAACGGAGAGCTCGGCCATTTTGACCTTCTGCTCTCGTTCAATCTCAGCTTTCGATTGCAGTACAAGATCTTTCGCTTCTAACTTGGCTTCTTTGACAATATTGTCAGCCTCACGTTGGGCGTTCTGTACAGCCTGGCGTGCCTGCTCGACTTCCTGTGCCTTCTTGGCGCTGCCTGACGCACGACGAATCAGCTCAAAGAGCCCGATTCCGAGCAACCCTCCAATGAGTCCCGTTAATAGATACGCAATAATTGAGGTCGAAATTGGACTCACCCCCTTACAGCTGCGAGACGAGAAGAATCCGACTTCTCAGACTCGTCTTTATACCAGGTTATTTAGCGGTCTAGTTTGAGAAGGGAGCGCAGTGGAAAGATGAGAGAATTAGGAGAGGCCTGCTAGAAATGCGGTCTACAGATTAATCCGAGGACGGAGTCCACAGGGATGGATTCCTTGCTAGATTGAGATAGCGAGCACATCCTGCACGGGACGGAGCCCGCGAGGTCCATCTGCGTCTGTGCACGCTCATCCGTTTGAGAGGACTCAGCGCACGCACCGGAAACAGCTGCTGGCCATTTCCACAGACCGCACTCCCTGGCGGCAACATGAACTCCATGACTTTGCCCAACATCTCCAAGAAGTCATACATGAGGTGGACGAACCCTTGTGCACTTTCTAACTGTCTCAATTTCGCCAGCATTAAGAACCTACATCCATTCCGTGGTGGCTATATCATATCCCTGGATCACTGAACCGGTTCGAGCCTTACTAACCTATTCCCTATGGTATAATCCACTACATTCTCACCCACTCGATTCACGATAACAAAGGGGAACGTCCTTTGCAAGGTTAATCTAGCGAAAGAGCGAGATCGGTACCTGTTCCTCAATCGATTCCATGAGTGACTTCATACGCCGCTCGACATCCGCCTCACCCTGAATGCGCTTCCGTTCGAGATCAAACAATTGATGGGCCAAGTTGAGGGCGGTCAGCACGGCGAGCTTGGAGGGAGTCGTCGTATTCATTCCTTCTGCGAGATGGCGCATCTGACCATCTACAAAGCTCGCAAGGCGTCGGATATCGGCCTCGTCCGCCTCACCACGAATCGCGTATCGTTGGCCATAGATCTCCACGTCAATAGTCTTAGTCAAGGGCCACCTCCTTGCGTTCTTCAAAACACTCCAACAACTCAATATCGCCGAGGACCTTTTCTATGCGAGACTTAATATCGACACGCTCTTGCTCCCATCGCCGATTCGAATCATCCTTCTCTGCAAGTCGCTGTCGAACGACCTTTAACTCCTCTTCGATGGCTGCATTCTTTTTTTTCAGCTCTTGCACAAGCTTCACCAAATCTCTAATGCGCGTTTCGAGCGCGTCCAGTCGATCGAGCGCCATACCTTACCACCTTCTTCTGCAAAAAGCCCCTACAGGTTGTGGTGCACTATAGAAACTTGTCTAGGCCTTGTCAAGAAATTGCCGTCAGAAACCCTTGTCCAGCCGTATATATTCTCGATAGCTCCGAAGTACACGCTTCACGTACTGGCGCGTTTCCTGATAGGGGATCAATTCGACAAACTCATCCTGGCTTCGGCCACGATGGAGCGCAATCCAACTTCCAACCACGATTGGCCCTGCATTGTAAGAGGCAATTGTATGCATGACATTTCCGGAAAATTGTTCGAGTAACTGTTCGACATAGTGGACGCCAATCCGAATATTGGTCTCTTGATCGAAAAGGTCATCCCGTCCGACCGCGGATAGCCCAAGCCGTTGCGCGACATTATTCGCTGTTCCCGGCATCACCTGCATGAGACCGATCGCACCGACCCGTGACACGGCGCGCCAATCATACTGACTTTCTTCTCGAATGATCGCCGCCACCAGATAGGGGTCGACACCGTTCGCCCCCTGGCCTTTGATCGTAGGAAGGAGACCAGTCGGATAGGCTGCCTTCCATAGCGACGGATCGATGATGCCCCCGGTTCGCTCTAATTTATCGCGGAATCTAGCCCTGGCAAGCCGGAGCGCATGGTGATAGGCACCCGCTTCGTTCAACATTGACGCAACCGCCATAAGGACATCTGGATCCCGGCTATAACGGTCAGTCAACCCCGCCAGCTCTCGTGCAGCATCCGAGTCCAACCCTAGCGTCTTGAGCTCGATAGCTCGACGGTAGGCCGTCTGCTGCTCGATTTCCGCCCTGCTAGATACCGAACGTATTGCCAGGTCATTCGTAAGCACACCACCGTTTGAGGAAACGGTGGCCGAAATCGGTTCGGTCACAAGGGGCTCCGACCATGGGATACTGATCCGTTCGCGGGCCATCTGACAATAATAGGTGTAGACATATCGTTGACAGAGTTGCACGTACACCTCAGCAGCGGCGTGAGGCTGCTGGCTCAATTCAGCCGCGCGCGCCATCCAATACAACGCCTGGGGCTCAAAATCGCTGTCGTGCTGTTCGGCGAGCAAACGCAGCTCCTCACCCGCCTCACGATAGCGCGCCGTACGGTAATACACCCAACCCACACGCCACCGTGCCTCAGCTCGCTGAGACGCCGGCTCTCCGACCCTCACCACCTGCCGGTACCGCACAATCGCATCGTCAAAGCGGCCCTGATCTTCCAACCAAATCCCCGCAAACAAGGTGATCTGGCCCTTCTGCTCCGCAGAAAGGGGAAAGGTTGGAAGCGTACGGACAAGATCCAATAACTTATCTCCCTGTCCTTGTCGAAGATAAACGCGGGCGAGCCATACCGATGCCTCCATTGACCCGCTCCCTCCCTCTTTTACCAACGCATAGAACGTCTCTCGCGCTTGGTCATACAGTTTCAGCCGGACCTGCGCGATACCGAGCTTCAACCTGACCTCGGCACGCCGAGGAGACTTTGGATCAGCTGCAAGAAACTTTCGGAATTCATCGATTGCCTCTGCATGAAAGGATTGTCCAAGATATGCCTGAGCACGGGCAAGCCGATCACTTGATTGAACTATCCAAGGGTCGCCACCAAGATTTGAGGCCAATAGCGCTTCCGCTTCCTTTGCTTCTGGGCTGTATGCAAACCGAACCCAGAGCTGATTCAGGGTTTCGCGACCTTTGGGTATGTTGTTGTCTCGTAGTTGGCAGATAGCTCGCCGAAGAAGAGCTTGGGGAGTTCCTGGCTCCTTATCATCCAACTCCACCGCCTTTGCAAACCACGCCGTCGCTTCTGGACATTTCGACGCTTGATACCATGCTTCCCCTGCTCGATACGCAGCCTTGGCCAGCAGATAGGAGTCAGGTACCGCCTGGGGAATGCTTTCGAATATGTCCGCCGCCTCTTTGACATCTCCGAGGTTCAACAACGCCTCCCCAGTCCATAATCGGATATAGTCATCCAACACCGGAAAGTCTCGCTGAGACGTGCGGAGAAACTGAATCGCCACTGCAGGATTCCGTTCAAGGAGTAACACTCCGGACAGCAATCCTGCGCGCCTAGCCCAGAGCGTGGCGGGAAACCGTTCCATCATCCGTTGCAGTCGACTGAGCTTGAGCAACAACACTTGCTCCTTATTGAGAGCTGTGCCAAGCCGCTCCTTCGGTAGTGCCGCGGCCTGAAAGCATTCTTCTGCCGTCTCACACGCATCGCTGCTACTCAACATCGATGGAGAGGAAGCACCGGCGGACGATTGGTCAGAGAACAGAGTAAACGCACAGAGGCCTATAGCGGTCGCGAAGAGCACATTTCGTATGATGTGTCGATGTGGATAGTTGCGCACCTGTCATCTCCCACTTGATCTATATATAGCAGTGTGTTCCCTCTGTTGCCAGCAGACCCGCACGAGTCCTCTCCCTTGTTCCACTTTTTGACGCTATGGTAGGCTGGCTTTATGCGGCACGAAAACGACACCATCGCATCACCCTCATCTCCCACGAACCTCCTGTCCCTTGATGAAGTGGAGATGAGCCAGCTCGTGCAGCGATTCGGATGGCCTAGGTACCGAACTGGTCAAATCTTACGGTGGCTTTATCAACGTCGAGCCAAAGACATCAACCAGATGACAGACCTCGGCCAAGCGGAGCGAACAGCGCTAGCTTCACTGGCCACAATTCCACGGGTCGCAGGCTGCACAGTTTTCCGATCGAGCGATCACACGAGAAAATTAGCACTCACGCTGAACGATGGACTCACCGTCGAAACGGTGCTGATTCCCGATGAAGACCGGCTCACGCTCTGTGTGTCAACGCAAGTCGGCTGTACGCTGGATTGCGGATTCTGTCTGACTGGGACGATGGGATTGAAACGTAACTTGAAGACACATGAAATCATGGAGCAGGTGCTGACAGCGCAGGATCGACTCGACTCCGGTGAACGGATCACCAACCTCGTCTTTATGGGGATGGGCGAGCCCTTGGCCA
The DNA here is from genome assembly GCA_036522375.1 of Nitrospiraceae bacterium. Lineage (GTDB taxonomy): Bacteria > Nitrospirota > Nitrospiria > Nitrospirales > Nitrospiraceae > Palsa-1315. Next base: position 16 of record DATDFW010000469.1, on the reverse strand, counting down.
ATATGGGACCCTTGGC
>DATDFW010000468.1:0-3515 GCA_036522375.1 Nitrospiraceae bacterium | reverse complement strand
ACCGGGCATGAATATAGAACGTTGACCCACCGCAAGAGCCAATACCGACGCTAGAAGAACCAGAAGAGACAAAACAGTAGCAATGCTCCGCTTGGTCCACCGTCCGCCCGCGAGTTGGAATTTAGGCATCAGAGCCAAGGAGGGCTCGATTTTCGCCATCGGTTCATCTTGTACATTCAAGACCAAGGAACCCACCGATTCATCCAGAGACACGGCCAGCAAATAGTGCTGGATCCTGATGGTGTCCCCATGTCGAAGCGTGTGTTCCTTGATCGGAGCACGATTAACGTAGGTGGCGCCGGTCTGGGTGACATCCCGGATTAGGTAGCGACCCTGGTCGTCGCCAGTAATCGTGGCGTGATTCAATGAAACGGAGAGGTCTTCAAGCTGTAAGTCATTGGAAGCACCCCGCCCGATACGCAAGAGGTCACCGGGCACTTCGGTGGTCCTCTCTTGAAAGTCGCCGCGAAAGAAGACCTTTCGAACGACTCGAAACGGCATAGAAAACTCCAACTACTCAGTGCGCGACGCGCTAATACACAAATACCATTACAAGGTGCAGGCCAATGCTGATAACGAGTGCAATCGACACGGGAACATGGACGTACAGCCAGGCTTGAAGGGCGTTCTGGAGGCGCATTTGGCGTTTCAGATTGAGTTCCAATTGCGCCTTCTTCAGCAGCAACTGAGAGAGGATCTGAAACGCGGCCTGATCCTCAAAAGGAATGGATGATACTTTTTTTGCAAGGTCCTGAGATCGAAGCGCCAACAGGTCAGAACCTTGCCCCCCCAAGAGCCATGACCATCCCTGCGGACGGGCCTTCTGCAGCGCGGCAACTTCTGATTTATAGAGCTGGACGAGGGGATCCGATTTGTCCTTGACCAGTGCCCGCATATCGACAAGCAACCGGCCCATTTCACCATCGATCTTGTCGGCCTGCTGCCCGGCTTCAAACTTCGTCAACCGACTCGGGACATTCTGATACAGAACGATCCCCACAATTCCGCTGAGCGCGACAACGACCAACAAGACATACGCAAGCGTATGGATATCCCATCCAAAGCGGAATCCCGCATGCAAGGGAACGAGCAACAGGGTCAACAATCCGAGATACACATGGGCACTCACCCACCCCTGGAGCGTGCCCAAACTGCTTGAGTAGGATCGCTTGCGTATGCCGAGATACATGAGGACGGCAATCAGCCCGGTACCGGCTACCCCGTACAACAATCCCTCCACCGATCCCCCGTACGCCACCGTTCGCGAACGATAATAGAGATAATGGATGACCAGCACGAGAGCCGTGGCGAGGGAAATCCACTACCAACGACCGGAGCGGTAGGTAAGAAATGAGTTCCCCATTTTTGACTTCAGCGAGTTCCGACCCCAACCCCTTTGAAGTACTCATTGGGCAAGACGCGAAGCGCCGCCCCTGTCGGGCAAATCCGCACACACGCTGGTCCGTGATCCAGACCTTTGCACAGATCGCACTTGATGGCCTTCAGCGGAGAGGTCTCATCATCATGCGAGGGACTTTTCGCGAACCCGACCAGGCTCAGGAGGCGATCGAAAGGCCCCACCTGTTCAACCTTCGCCTGGTGCACCATAAAGATGTTGCCATAGGGGCAATTTTTTGCGCAGTTCCCACAGCCAATACAGCGCTCGGAATTGATATACACTTGACCATCTTTGTGTCGAAGAATGGCATCTCCAGGAGGACAATCCGACATGCATTTCGGATTTTCGCAATGCCGACAGGAACTTGGCACCAGAAGATTGCCGAAAATGTTTCCTTCGGTGCGATAGAGTCGTGTCTGCCCGCCGTGAGTACTCGCGCAGGCCTGCACGCACTGATCGCACCGGACGCACTTATCTTCATCGATCAACAGCACGTCGGTGCCTTCGAACACCCCGCTATCGACCAGCTTATTGATCAGATGATCCTCACCGACCTCCCGCGTAAACACTTCCGCGTTCCGCACCATAGATTCCCGCATGCTCTGGCGTAAACGATCACCCAAAGAGGGATAGCGCTCCAGCATCGCATTAAAGTCCTTGCGGCGAAAACGGATCACCTCACTGGTTTTGGTTGCCGTGACGATGACCTGGCGCGCCGGCCGATTCGGATCCATCAACTCAACCTCCCCGAAACACCGGCCGACCGGAAGGTGATTGATCACGACCTCCTTGCCGCCGACCCCCGAACGAGCGCTCACCTTCATCGAACCGCTTCTCACGAGATAGAAGTCTTCCGACGCATCTCCGGCCCTATAGACCACCTCGCCCTGTTTATAGGCGCACGTGCTCGCGCGCGAGGCCAGCGACCGGAGAAAAGTCAGTTGCCCATCCGGCAGGAGATACCATTGCAGCGCCCTGACAATGAAATGTTCATCGATGGCCTGCTTGACCGACGGCTCGGCGTTCATGAGTCGGAGAACCGCCCGGCGAGGTATTTCAAAGAGCACGCAATCCTCGGTCGACTTCGCCTTCTCCGAACGACGCAAACCAGACACGAGGCTCATTTCTCCAAAAAAATCTCCCGATCTCAACTGTGCCGTGATCTCAACCCCCTCTTCAGCTCGTTGACTGACTTTGACAGAGCCACGAAGAATGACAAACAAGCTGTCGGAGTAATGGTCTTCACGATAAATCGCCGTTCTTGCTTTGACATCCATGTGAACTTTGGCTGCGAGCACCATTTCGCGCAATGACGCATCCGGCACGTCTGCGAGGAACGGGACGATCGACCGTACTTCATTAAGTCGCTCTTCCGTAGACCCTTCCAGCATCCCCAGGCGTTTATCCCGAATGATAGGCTCTTCGACCGGTTCAATCTCACGTCCTAGTAAATGCTCCACCACATCGTAGCCTTGATTCATCCCCTGCTTGATCAACCCATAGCCCGCCACAGCGCCGATTAAGAACAGACCTGGGATCGAGGTCTCAAAGTGCTTTGTCAATATGGGAGAAGCCGTCGGCTGTGATGAAGCGAACTGCACGCCGATCTGTTCGAGAAAAGGACGAGGAATCTCGGCACCAATTCGAACAAAGACGAGATCGGCCTTGACCTTCACGACTTGATCGGACGTCTTTACATACGCGTACCCTTCTTCAATTCGTTCGACCGCAGCGTTGTGGAGGGGGGTCACACGTTTCACCTCGACCTTCTGTGTGATATCCTTGAACAGCGCATCCTTAAGCCGAAAGAATTCAGGACTTCGATTGACAACCGCGACACGATTTTTCTCACACAGGGCTAGCACCCCTTCGATCGCGGCATCGCCTGCACCAACCATTAAAATATCTTCATTCTCATAGATGGACGGGTCCATCAGTTTGGTAGAAACGTGAGGAAGCGTGGCTCCCGGCACGCTTAGCCTGCGGGGATTGCCCTGAACTCCAATGGCGAGAATGACCGACGTGGCGGCATACTCCTCTCGAGGTGTTTTGACTGTGAATGTCGCGCCGGATTTGATGATCGTCTGAACTTCCTCAGGCCGATGAATCGTGACTC
>DATDFW010000467.1:0-6342 GCA_036522375.1 Nitrospiraceae bacterium | reverse complement strand
CTTCACTCCATTGCCACCCAACACTCCTGGCATGTTGCTGGTCAGAGGTCCCAACGTCATGCAGGGATACCTGGGACGGGAGGATCTAACAGTCAAGGCTCTGTACGATGGCTGGTACATCACCGGCGATCTTGCAATCTTGGACGAGGATGGATTCCTGACGATCACCGATCGACTCTCGCGATTCTCGAAGATCGGCGGTGAAATGGTCCCGCATGGCCGCGTCGAAGAGGCACTCCAGCAGGCTGCCGGCGCCGACACGCAAGTCTTCGCCGTCACCGGAATTCCGGACGAACGCAAGGGTGAGCAACTGGCTGCCCTTCACACCCTTGATGAGTCGCAGATTCCAGGCATCATAAGCAAGCTCGCAGCAAACGGCCTACCGAACCTCTATATTCCACCACGTCCAAACTTCATTAAAGTCGACGCCCTGCCGATGTTGGGCACTGGGAAAATGGATCTACGGAGCCTGAAACGAATCGCGATGGAACGACTGCAGAGTCGTGAAACGTGAACCATCCGACTTGAGAGGAGTTCTGGGCACTATGCCGCTCCACCGGAATACCCATGATGTCGTACGTCGCAGAACGCCATATCCTTCTCATCGTTGTGGTGATCGGACTTGTCGTTTCAGGTATCAGCCCTAAGGACCATGTTACCTGGCTGCTCGAAGCTCTTCCGGTTCTGATTGGAATTCCAATCTTGATTTACACTCGCGCGCGAATCTCTCTCACGCCATTAGTCTATCGGCTATTGGCTGGACATGCGATCATCCTCATGATCGGCGCCCATTACACCTATGCGGAAGTTCCCCTGGGACGATGGATACAAGACACCTTCGGGTTCGCGCGGAATCATTACGATCGTCTCGGTCACTTGGCCCAGGGCTTTGTGCCTGCCATGGTGATACGTGACCTGCTGCTCCGCATATGGCCATTGCCGTCAAGCTACTGGCTCTTCCTCCTCGTGTGCGCTGTTTGTCTCGCGTTCAGCGCGCTCTATGAACTCTTCGAGTGGTGTACCGCGCTCATGCTCGGCCAATCCGCAACGGCCTTTCTTGCCACCCAAGGCGATGAGTGGGATACGCAGTGGGACATGTTTATGGCACTTGTCGGATCGATTGTCGCGCAGTTGTCGCTCTCGAAGATCCAGTATCGTCAATTCATGTCTCTACCTCTTCGTCCCCCTCAGGGAGATCCCTCGTGAACAATACAGTCCAGAAGACTCTTGTCGACTGCCACGTCCACCTCGCGGCTCTGCCGGACGGCGACAACGGCTGCTACATCTCCCCGAAGATGCTGCGAAGCCCTCTGTTTCGATTCCTCCTCTGGAAACACCAACTGTCTCCATCGAACCCGCGGGAAGCGAACCGGAAATACCTCGACGATCTGCGCAACGAATTGCGCGCCTCTCACCATGTTCAACAAGCCGTCCTCCTCGGTATGGATGGGATCTATGACCAAAATGGCCGGCTCGACCAGGCGCACACAGACTTTCTCGTCAGCAACGACTATGTGCTCGATACCGCAAGGACCTACCCGAATGAGTTCCTCGCCGGCGTCTCGATCAATCCTCAACGACGCGACGCAATCGACGAAGTCCATCGGTGCGCCGATGCCGGCGCTGCATTGGTGAAGGTCCTCCCAAACGCGCAGCAGTTCAACCCGTCTGATGGGCGCTACAAAGCATTCTATCGAACCCTTGTCGAGCGGAAGCTACCGTTCCTGAGTCACGTCGGCTATGAGTTCAGCCTCATAGGAAAGGATCAGTCCGTCGGAGATCCGGATCGCCTCAGGCCGGCGCTGGAGGAAGGCACCACCGTGATCGCCGCGCATGCCTGCAGCTACGGACTGATCATCTACGAAAAGTTTCTGCCGACCCTGCGTGACTTCGTACAGCGCTACCCGAATTTTTATGCGGACATCTCCGCCCTCACGCTCCCGAATCGGTTGTGTATGCTTCTCTATCTGCGCAAGTACCCCGAGGTCCATGAACGGCTCCTTTTCGGGACCGACTATCCCCTGTCTGTCTTCCACACGGCAACCTGGGGCCGCGTCGCACTTGGCACACTCTACGACATCGTTCGAACCAAAAATCGTTTTGACCGGCAAGTGTTAGTCTTTCGAGGATTAGGGGTCGGCTTTCGGTCGCTGAGCGACATTGTGGCTCAGCACAAGTTGTAATGTCCTGCCGCACTATGGATCGAGACCAGATACTCGCCAGCCTCAGAGAAAGGATTCTCGCCTTCGCGACATTACGTGTATCGAGGGCGCATGCCGAGGATTTGGCTCAAGATGTGCTGGTGGTCCTTCATGAAAAGTATGCAGGCGTGACAGAGCTAACCGAGCTGGTTCCCCTTGCCTTCCAAGTCCTGCGGTTCAAGATGCTGGATGCCCATCGCAAGTCGCTCAGGCGAGGTGAGTATAATCAGGAATCGGTTGACGATCTCATGCTCGCCGATCCCGGCGCCGATCCGACTACGCAACTCGATCAGAAACAGCGGGTAGATCGATTGTTGGCTGCCATAGATCAGTTAGGCGAACGCTGCCGCGAACTCTTCAAGTGGAAGCTGGAAGGCCGGAGCTTTCCTGAGATCCAGAAACTTATGGCTCAGAATTCGATTAATACCATCTATACGTGGGACCTCCGATGCAGAAAACAACTCTTAACCTCGATGGGCGGATCATGGGAGTAGCGTCGCAATGTTCAATGGTGAATGTTACTGGTGATTTACAGAACGTCTGACGTTTCACGTTTCACGTATAACGAACATGAGTGATCGCGACCTCGAAAAATTGCTGGGCGGATTTGCAGCCGATACGCTGACGCCTGAGGAAAAACAGGCGCTCTATACCGCTGCGCTGCAAGACCAACAGCTGTTCAACGCGCTGGCCGATGAGCAGGCGTTGAAAGAGTTGCTCGCCGATCCGGACATACGCCACAGACTCCTCGCTTCATGGGAGCAAAAGAAGCCCTTAAGCCCCAGCGATTCGCTCTCATGGCTGGATTGGTTCCACCGTCCGGCAGGCCTTGCCTTCGCCGGCGGCCTCACGGCAGCGGCCCTCGCAGTGGTGCTGGGCGTCAGAATATATCAGGACAGTCTGAGACAAGCGGCACAATCAGTGGCAACCGAGGCTTCAAAGTCCGCATCGCCACCGGTGCCAATGCCTCAAGCCTCTCAAACTCCCGCACCCCATGTGAGCGAACCACCGCCGAAATCCAAGAAGGACGCACCATTCGACAACATGACTACACGAGAACGGTCCGTGCCTCCTCCATCGAAGCATGAAGGGCCCTCCGATGTGCCTCGGGACGGTGTAGATCAGCGAATTGCGCGAGAAGAAGTCCGCAGAGAAGCCAACGCACCCATGGCGGCCCTCAGCAAGTCTGCAGAAGAAGTGCCTTCGTCGGAACAGCAGAAACTCGCAGGAAGCTCCGGACCACCAGCCAAGGCATCGGTTCCAGCGCCCATGCAATCTTCCACTGGCGCTCCTGCTGCCAAAGTCGCCACACCGGCTGTCAGCGCGCGTGCCCTGTTCTATGCCGTAGACGATGCGCCGCAGGATCCAGATAGGATAGTGCAAGAAAAGGAACAAGCCAAAAAGCCCCTTGCCGAATCAGCATCGCAACCCAACCGGCTTGGACGCCCACTGGAAGGGCCTTTACAACCGGGCCAAAAAACGGACACGGTCGCCCCGCTCAGGCCCCTAGGACTCCGTTACAGTTTTGTCGTTCGTGGGGTAGATGGGCAGGAGCGAGAGGTGGATGCGGCAACGGCATCGAGGATCACAGCACCGATATTTCTCACGATGGAGTCCAACCAGGACGCCTATCTTCAAGTCTGGAAGATGGCAGGTTTCTCAACGCCGCAACTACACTGGCCTGAGAAGGAAACCGGTCAACTCTCCTTGAAAATGACCGCTGGTCACCGGCAACAGATCGGTCTGCCTACGGAAACCGGGCGAGTCACCTTCACGGCCCATCTTTCTCGAGTCCCATTCGGACCAACCACGGAGCATGAAGCCGCCATGTTCGATCGGCTCTCTCACAATCAACTCCTAGAGTCGATCACCGAAAGCAACCAAACTGGCTCACATGAACAGGCCACCTATGTCATCAGCCAAGACCCATCCATAACCGCTCAGATTTCAATTGGTTTGACCCTCAATCGATAGTAGAAATCATATGGCCCCAACGCACCACGTCCATGGGCACTGTGATTTCGGCCGTTCCTATGTCCAAGATTCCAAATTGTACGGTTGCAAAAGACCTGAGGCAGATTCTGGTACCAGAAAGAGCGCGGGTCGGTCGGGACAGCAGTTCGGCATTGATCTGATGGTGAAGATTGCATAGGCGATCCGTATCCTAAACCGCTCCGACAGCCCTGTGTTAGGGAGATCCGCGAGATGCTGTTCCAATGCGCCGGACGTGGTGGGGTCAGGAGCTACGGCCTGCAAAATCTGAAGGAAACTGCTGATGATAACACATATGATTTTCTATCATGCAGGCTGTTTAGTCTGTGTCGCGGCAGAGCACATTGTTTCCAGCGCTCTCGATCCGGCGAAATACATCGTAGAAAGCGTTCGTCTCGAACGAACACGCCACGGTTGAAAGAAGCGCGACGCTGCCGGAGTCAAGTCCGTCCCAGCGTTTGTGATGAATGGCGCGGTATTTCACATGGACTTTCGCACCGATATCGACATCGTGCTGGCTCACAACTGACCGGCCCACACACTGGGTGCGCGTCTCACGACACGCCCCTTTTTTATCATCTGCGTATTGCAATGGTACCCAAGCAAACTAAAAACTCGCGAATGATCGTAATCTCGATTCAGTCACTTGTGAACTGGCCCATAGCGCCTAATTTGCGCAACTAAGTCGGCGTTGTCCCATGATATAGCTGTAAGGGAACCGGCCTTCCATCTAGTCTCCACACGCTTTGATCTTCCGTTCTTCCAACGCGGCAATTGCGTCTTTTCGAGCGGCCATTTTATCTGCTTTCTCGTCCGCGGGAGCACGTGTGTTTTGGTCCAGTGCTTCTGCATATAAGCGTGCGGCCTCGATACAATCTGCTGACGGCGGCTTGGTCGAATCGCATGCCGCAACAAGGAATGTGCAAGCTAGTGCAGCAGTCATAAGTCCAACAAAACGTGTGGTCATTGTGCACATCCTCCAATGTTAGACACCCGGCTAATAAACGGCATATTACGCAAACTTTACTTGCAAATTCCAGTGCGATCATCTGGTTGATGCAAAGACTTTAAGGATATTCATAGGTCGGATCGACATAAAATTATGCCGCTCGGTAGTCTGTGTCCCGACATCACTGATAGAGCCTCATGAGGGACGATCCAACAATCGCAGCTCCGAAACAACAAAAAGATCCGACAACCTCCGCCACAAACCAAGGTGCTACAGTCCTATGGAGTGAGTAACGGAAGTGCCTACACCGGAGTTCGATACCACCTTAGTGAGCCTAATGCGTCCAGCCGAACCTTCTGTAGGCGCGACGTGGTTTCACAACCCTTTAGGAATTCAGACGAAAAGACCCCTCCAGTACCGAACGTCCCAGCTCGACATAATCTGTGGAGCGATGGTGACCCTAGAGAAGCAGACTAATCCCTAGGAAAACCCTCAAGCACAAGAAACAGCTTAAATATGGTACGGATTAGACTGGAAGCCCTTCATGGAAGTTATGTGATCAGTCTCGTGGTTTCACAACCTACATCTTCCATAATCGTATCAATCGACAACAGAACGCCCCTACCGTTCACTTATAACAATGCGAGCTGAGCCTGTGCCCAGGCATTGCCCTTGGCAGCAGCCTTCTCGTACCATCCCCGTGCCGCCGTATCATCCTTCGGCACACCACGCCCGTTGGCATACAAGTGCCCGAGCTGAGCCTGCGCCCATGCATTGCCCTGAGCGGCAGCTTTCTCGTACCATCCCCGTGCCATCACATAGTCCTGTGCTACCCCTCGCCCGTTGGCGTACAGCTGCCCTAGGTTGTACTGCGCCTGCGCAACACCTTGGGCAGCCGCTTGCTCCCACCACTGTCGCGCTTTTATATAATCCTGCGGCACACCCCGCCCGTCGGCAAACATCTGCCCGAGTTGGTTCTGCGCCCACCCGTTCCCCTGCGCCGCGGCTTTCTCATACCAGCCCTGCGCCATCACATAGTCCTGCGTCACACCTCGCCGCCCGCTGTCATACAGTTGTCCAAGTTGGTTCTGCGCCGATACATTTCCCTGGGCACCCCGCATCTTCAATTGTTGCAGATCTACGTCTGAGATCATGTCCGCTGGAGCTACAGGCGCACGCCCGGGAACCTGTGCCATCAGT
>DATDFW010000466.1:0-2308 GCA_036522375.1 Nitrospiraceae bacterium | reverse complement strand
CAGTCAGATTGCTCCTCTCCCTCTCCAGGTTTCTCGCGCACGTTAAACTGATTCATCGCCACGGCCGTCCCCCGGTGGATAAGACATTCCAACGCATCGACGGCATGATCGAGACAGGGATTTAATACCTCCAGCTCGTCGCTCGTGAATGGCTGCAACACATAGTCCGTCGGATCCTGACGCGAGGGGGGTCGGCCGATTCCGATCTTGACCCGTACAAACTGAGCCGTCCTAACCGCTTCAATGACCGACTTGATCCCGTTGTGGCCCCCATGACCACCAGCTTGCTTGATCCGCAGTCGCCCCAGATCGAGATCGAGATCGTCATGGATGAGAATCAGATCGTCGGTGGTCAGCGAGCACTCGCGCAGGAGGCCCTTGAGCGGAGGACCAGTGATGTTCATCCAGTCGAGTGTGCCGGCGAGTTCGAGTAGCTCCGACCCAAGCCGTCCCGATCCACGTTGGGTCATACCACGCTTGGTGAGACGGATGGACCACCGAGCCGCGGCCCGTTCGATGACCCACATGCCGACGTTGTGGCGGGTTTGGGCATAGGCAGTGCCCGGGTTGCCCAGCCCAACAATGAGACGCAAGGGTTACTTCTTCTTTTCGGCTTCTTTCTTCTCAGCTTTTGGCGCTGCAGCGCCTTTCTTCTCGCCGCCTTTTGCATCAGCAGCCACAGCAGCCGTACCAGCTTTTGCAGCGTCACCACCCTCGGGAGCTTCACCCGCAACTTTACCCTTCGCGACCACCTCAGGCTCTTTTACACCCTCCGGGGCGGCTGCCCCGCTCGCAAGAAGCGATTCGAGCTTGGCCTCCGTCATCGGCGCCGCGACGCTCACGACCATCTGTTCAGGATCGTCGAGATAGCGAATTCCTTCGCGCACAGCTAGGTCTTTTAGATGAAGCCCTTGTGCAATAGCCAGCCCAGAGGCATCCACTTCAATAAAGTCCGGTAACATCGCCGGCAGACATTCGATATGTAGCTCTCTCATATTATGGTGAAGGATGCCGCCTTCTTTGACCCCGGCAGGCATGCCGCCGGTCAAATGTAGGGGCACCTTCACGCGAATCGGCTTGTCCATCGATATTTCGAACAGATCCGCGTGCAGCACCTTCCCTTCGACCGGATCCACCTGGAAATCGCGCAAGAGTGCCGTTCGGTTCGGTTTCGATTTCGCTCCACTGAGCGTCAGCGATACGAGCGCGGCCCCCCCTGACTGTGCCTTCAAAATCTTGACCAGGCTATCCGGTTCAATCGTCAAGAGCAGGCATTCGCCCTGCCCATACAAGACGCCCGGGACTTTGCCCTCCCGCCGAAGCTGGCGCGCCGCACCTTTTCCCGTTTTCTCTCTCACAGTTGCTGCAAGTTCGAACTTCATGATATGCCACCGCCCCCTTCTCCCTGGTCTTTAGATATTTCAGCTTCGAATTAGCAGGAGACTGAAAAAGTCGTTGCTTCCACTCGCGCCTACCCGGCGAGGGTGAGAAATCTGGTGATCACCCTGCTTGCCTGTTGACCCTCCTGTCCCCAACCTGCCGGTATCGTAGCTCTGTGATACCGTCATGGTTCGGTGGATGGCCTGCTAGGCAAATAATGAACTCACCGACTCGTCTTCATGGATCCGTCGAATCGCCTCTCCTAGTAGGGGAGCGATCGATAATTGATGTAACTTCGGGCAGATCACCTCTTTACCCCGTAATGGAATCGAATTGGTCACAATCACCTGTTTCAGACAGGATTGTTGGATCCGATCTAAGGCCGGCCCAGTGAGCACCGCGTGGGTACAAGCGGTCCAAACTTCCCGAGCCCCGCGATCCATACAGGCCTGTGCCCCCTTCACGATAGTGCCGGCCGTATCGATCATGTCGTCCAGCAAGAGCGCACTCTTCCCAGCAACATCACCGATGATATTCATAATCGCTGTCTGATTCGGTCCTTCACGCCGCTTGTCGATAATTGCCAAGCTTGCTTCGAGTCGTTTTGCAAAAGCACGGGCCCGCTCGACTCCACCGGCGTCTGGCGAGACGACCACGAGGTTGCTCACCTTCCTCTTGGTAATATAGTCCAATAAAACCGGCAGTGCATAGAGATGGTCTACCGGCACATTGAAGAATCCCTGGATCTGTCCCGCATGGAGGTCCATCGTCAACACCCGATCGGTGCCGGCTGTACTGATAAGATCGGCCACGAGCTTCGCTGAAATCGGCACCCGCGGCTGATCCTTACGATCCTGGCGAGCATAGCCGAAATACGGGATGACCGCCGTAATGCGGTTCGCGGAGGACCGCTTGAGTGCATCAATAA
>DATDFW010000465.1:0-2898 GCA_036522375.1 Nitrospiraceae bacterium | reverse complement strand
AAGCCGCGATTCGGGCGGGCTATAGCGAAAAAACGGCGGAAGTGCAGGGCAGCCAACTCTTAAGCATGCTTAAGGTTGAAATCGATGCGCGGCTCGCGAAGAACAAAGAGGAATTAGCCGCCAGGTCGACGATCACGAAAGAACGAGTGGTACGAGAGATTGCGCGTCTTGCGCTGGTCGATCCTGGACAATTCTTTGATCCGCACGGCAACCCGATTGAAGTCTGTCAGCTCCCCGCTGGCGCACGGCGGGCGTTGGCGGGCTTTGAGTTCTACGAAGACTTTGAAGGCAAGGGCGAATCACGCAAAGCCGTGGGCTATACGAGAAAGTTTCGATGGCATGACAAGATCCGAGCCCTTGAATTGCTCGCGAAAAAGCTCGGGTATTACGCGGAGAAAAAGACACTGGATGGCGTGTTCACCTTGGAGCAGCTGGTGGATGCGTTAGACAAGGCGGACGAGACACATGGCTGAGATTCCCCACAAAATCGCGATGAAGATGCGCCGATGGAAGCACGATCCCGTGTATTTCGTGCGCACCGAGCTCAAGGCCGAACCAGACCCGGCCCAGATCGAACTCCTCGAAGCCTTTGCCGATCCCGCACCGGCACAAACAACACGAGGATAGAATGTCCGTCGCACGGACAACATGTTCACCCGACACAGGATGACCACCTTCTCTCCCGCTTCTGCATATCACTCTAACCTCCCGACGGTTTTGCAAATATTCATGATTACGCCCATTGCCTAAATCGGTGGCAGGCGATTTGCGTTATCACTCTAAGCATGATTCGGTGGTTGGAAATGGTCCTCAAAATTGTCGTGATGGCTACCACCATGTGCAGCGGCATCATCGTGGCCAAAAACCGTGGGCCGGCCGGTGGGAAATAGGGGTACGAAGGAGGACCAGGTATTAGGCAGGATCAACAGAGCATGGACCGCGCAGGTAGTTCCTGAGTTACCTCAGAATATGAAGGTATAAATCGACAGGGGTTTCACCTATTCACAGTTTCAGAATGAGGTGCGTCATGCTCAGTATGAATGGGATTATCGTTCTTGAACTTATTCTCGGTACGGTGTTGATGAGTCTGATATTTGCGTCGCTTGGGGATACGGAGCTCATTGCTGATACATCGTCGAAGTCGAAAAATGAGATGCCGGTGCGGTACCTTTGGAACAAGATTGCCGGTGAAGGAATCATCAAACATCTTTCGCTGAGCGGGAGTTACATTACCGGGAATAGACCGGTCTCCGTCGGCATGGCGCTCGCCCTGCAAATCTTTGTGCCGTGGGACCCGGAGCCGTTGTGGATTGACCGCGCCATCGTGAAATGGGTCAAGGGGTCTGAGTTTGGGATGGACTTCGACACTCTCCTACCAAATGTGGCTGAGCGTCTCACAAAAATCGTCTCCAGGATGGTAAACCCCAACATGGCTTCCGCAAATGGATAAAAGAAGCGGCTAGACGGCCCAGGTTGGACCTAGATCCAGATTCACGAAAAAGCTGCCCTGTGCCGTGAGGGAGTGTCAAGGCCGGGCAGTGGAGGGGCAGTCCACTTTTCGTCCCGGCTTTATGTTCCCTAGTGTGGGACGGAAATTCTAAAATCCTAACGAAACGCTCCACGCCAGCCTGCGTGACGAGCAGCATTATCACTGATGCGCCCGGGGACATTCCTAGTTTAAAGGTGTGAGAAAGGGTTTTATCTTGAGGGCCAGGGCTGTATCTGAAACCACAGTGACAAGCTTCCATGTACGACTATCGGCATCAGCATTTCATGTCAAGCCCATCGCTAACTGATCCTCCTCAGTGTTCTAGATTTCACTAACTAGCACGCCGGATGTGGGGCCCCTTTCGCCTCGGAAGCGATGACGACGGCATCGATCCTGCGCGTGATTTTTACATGGTTGACAGTTGACAGGCCTTCGATGCGAAAGGTCCAACAATCAAAACAACTTCACAACTGTATTACCAAATCATGTCACACCCGAAAGGTGCAACCCCATGCTACTAGTTTCAACAATCAAAACTCGCAAAACTCGCCTCAAATCCTTATTGCGAAAACATGACCTGTTACGACAATACGACCCACGGGACGACCTCCGGGCGTATATGACCTCCCAAGCGAAGGTCCGAGTAATCGTGGGAGCTTCTGGAAGTAGCTATAAAGACTGGATTGCAACCGACAAGGAGATGCTCGATCTATTGCGAGAAGATGATTGGGCCTATTATTTTGAGTCGAAGCCGCTGGATGCCATTTTAGCTGAGCATGTGTGGGAACACCTCGATCACCGTGCCGCGCTCGTGGCGGCGCAGAACTGTTTCACATATCTCAAACCAGGTGGGTACATCCGAATCGCTGTGCCGGATGGATTGCACCCGGACAAAGGATAGATCGTGTGAAACCGGGCGGATGAGGCGCAGGTTCAGATGATCATCGCGTCCTGTATACATACAAAACTCTGGAAGCAGTCCTTGCATATGTAGGATTTGAGACGACGTTGCTCGAATATTTTGATGAACGCGGGAATTTTCATTATCAGAAATGGTCGCCGGCTGATGGGATGATCGAGCGATCGTCACGATACGACAGTAGAAATCACGCTCGCGAATGGACATACACCTCGATCATTCTGGATGCTAGAAAACCAGTCGAAGAGGCGTCGCATCGTCGCACAGTGGCCCAAAACCCGAAGAGGAGGTCAGAGGCAGCGTGAGGAATGGCGTAGCGTTGTACGTGCCGGTGCATGAGGGAAGCGACGGTGGGGACGAATCGAGAAGGACATACGAGCCTCGCAGGGAGGCGTATTGTAGGAGGAGTATGAACAAGGCGCAAGGCTTCAGATCGGCATGAACAGCCTATGTTGCGACCTGCCGGCGCTTGAATAACCGTGTTGTCTTG
>DATDFW010000464.1:0-3504 GCA_036522375.1 Nitrospiraceae bacterium | reverse complement strand
CTTTCCAGAGGTGGGCTTTTGTTTATTTCAGCTTCAATTTGTGCCGGGACAGCCAATCGGGAATGTCATCGAGATCCAGGAGCATCTGGTTGCCAATACGGATTACTGGCATATCGTGGCGCTTTGCCCACAGTTGAATCGTACGGACGTGTAAACCCATGCTTTTGGCGAATGCACCAAGTCTAAGGAGCCGTTTTTCCGCTATGCTGATGATCTCGTCGTTCACTGTTGTCTGTCCTCTCTATACGTCTATTTAGGTCGATGCACCGAAAACGGCACGCATTTCGCGAAGCCGAAATTAGGATGCCCTCATCCACGAGGCAGAAGCAAACACGACTGGTTCTCGATCTGCGGTTCTGGACAAGAAGGCTGCCGTTCATCCCGGAAGTCGTGATGAATCCGATTTTCGGTATAGATGGTCTAGCGTCGGCGCATTTCAGCGCCGGGCTTACGAGGTTCGTTCAACCTTTTCGACTGACATACATTACAACGATTTGAAGGAACGGTTAGATGCTTGAGTACGACATTGGACTGGCTTATGAGCGCACCACCGACGACCTCCACGAAGATGAAATTGCCGAAGATGTTGCCCTCATCTACGGATTTGCGCCGTTCCACTCGACGAATTTACCCATCTTTGGCGTCGAGGCACTCGACATTATCCGCACTCTTCAATGGTCAACAAGTCGCCCCGTTCTCGCCAGCGCAGATACTCTTTGCGCGAAGTTTCGGCGGGTGCTGCCGACAACGCGTGGGTTCGCGATCTGGAAGTTCAGTTATGACGCGCCCGTCGAAGCGCTGTATGAATGGAAGGATGAGGAATGGTGTCGAGCGTTTCCGGGTCTCTACGCGTATCTTGGGCTGTGATAATGTAATCGGTCAGTGCCGGCCACCGGCACGGCGGTTTCCAGGCTAGTGCTTGGTGGCGGCGCGTTCGATCCGCAGATCGAATCGAATGAAATTGTCGTACATCGGGGTTTTCCGGTAAGAGTGCTTTTTAATGAGCCCACCCGCAGAGGTTTCATCGACACGTGACTCAATCAGGCCAAACCAGACAAGCGGTCTCAATACGCGAAGTTCCAAGCCAACAGACCCGAGATCCCAGGGCGAATCCAAAACCTGATCGACAGGCACCGTGCACAGCCGGCTCAGCGTTTCTGGTCTCATCCAATCGTTTGCTGCTGCTGACAACGCCCACAACACGACGCCAATGTGTGACTGAGGCCAAGACCCGGCCGGGAACCGATCGAAGTACGACAGATTCAAATGCCAAAACGCCATGTGGAACAGCACGGCATTCAGGGCTCCGATTCGTCCCTCTGCCATCACGTCTCGGCCAAGTGCGGTCAAGACAAGCCTGCCGTGACGAGACCGGGTCAGCTTCGTGACTAGCGTGAGCAAGCGCACAAAGTGAAGGGGCCAGAAGTCGGGCTCGTTCACAACCTTGTGAGAGCGCAGGAATTCGACCTTATCGAACTCGGGCCATTTCACCACGTCAAACATCTCGGTGACGGATGATCGGGCCAGATTTCCTGTCGCAGTTAGCTTTAGGCCCTCGGCCTCAGCGATGCGGCGGAGGAATAACCGTGTAGTTTCCGTCACCGCCGAGGCAGCCAGTTCCGACCCGGAAAGATCAGGTCGCAAGCGGATCGCTGCGTTCGTCGCCGATGGCTCATGCTGGAGCGCATGAAAGCTGTCGGAGGTCAGCATGGTCCAGGCCGGCTCGACCCCATTGAGCCAGTTTCGGACTTCGGCGTTGGCGAGAAATTCTGGAGCTACCACTGCGTTTATCCGCATTGATCGATCGTCGCAGATCGGACCAGCGTGGCCTCACCCGAGACGATGGCGACTATCGCACCTGTCCTGCACTCGACGGATAGAATCCTGCTCTGCTTCATGGCGGGAGATTGCGATGGACCCGGTCAGCGTCATCGACCAGCAAGCCACACTGAGCGGTTGCTAGAAGGGAGAGCACATACATGCCAATCGAGGAGCAAAAAATATCTATTCTCATTGCAGAATACAACACGTTGAGGTCCGAAGCAGTAGCAAGAACTGGTCATGCGTTTCAAATAGCAGGTTTCTGTATAACAGCTTTATCTTCTGGGCAGCAGAAGAGACCAGCGGGAAAACGTGGCTGGCGCTAACTGCTATAATCGTTCTGCTTGTAGCCTCCGGTTGGTTCACGTTCAGGGAAATCACAAAAGCTAACCGGCGCGTTCGTGAGATAGAACGTGATATAAATGATCGGGCAGGCGAGGACCTCTTAGTGTGGGAAAATTTATGGGACGGCTGGGCGACTGGTTTTTGGGGCCGTGCCAGTCCGCATTCTCGCGCGTTGTTGCGATCTCAGGGACCTCTCGCACGGAGCAAGGGAGGCGGCCCTATCTCTGACTGAGTCTGCTCCATAACCCGCCTACATTTGAGGGATTGGATGATTACCAACCGAGACACTGGCACTTGCATCGACGAAATTACAGACGGGATCTACCGGATCAGCACACCCAGTGCGAAGGTGCCAGGAGGCTTCACCTTCAACCAATATCTTATCGTCGATGATGATCCGCTGCTCTTTCACACCGGTCTGCGCGCTCTGTTTCCGTTAGTACGGGAGGCAATAGACGCAGTCATGCCGGCAGAGCGGCTCCGATATATCTCCTTCTCTCATTACGAGGCCGACGAGTGCGGCTCGCTAAACCAGTTCCTCGCCGTAGCGACCAAGTCTTTTCCCCTTTGCGGGCATATAGCTGCGATGGTTTCGATCTCGGACGTAGCCGACCGCGAACCACGGGCCATCGGCGACGCCGAAGTCATTTCCCTTGGTCGTCATCGGGTTCGCTGGTTCGATATGCCGCATCTCCCGCACGGATGGGAATGCGGGTTCCTGGTCGAAGAGACTACGCGCACGCTGTTGTGCGGTGATCTGTTCACCCAACCGGGCGCTGACCATCCTCCGGTTACGGAGGCCGACATCCTCGAACCGAGCGAGGCTTTTCGGCACCAACTGGACTACTACTCGCATACGAAGAACGCGGCGGGGATGATCGAGCGGTTGGCGGCGACCGAGCCCACCATCTTGGCCTGTATGCATGGATCAGCTTGGCGCGGTGATGGGGCGGGGTTGCTGCGCGAACTCGGCAAACGGCTGGAATGTACGGTTTAGAGCCGGCGACAGCAGCCAAAGAAAGCTGGGGAGAACGAATGACCGGAATTCGACAGGTCACGATCGCCGACGCAACGGAGTGCGGCCGCATCCTTTACGAAGCGTTCGCCGCCATCGCGGCCGAGCACAATTTTCTACCCGACTTCCCCTCGGTCGAGGTCGCAACCGGCGTGGCTTCGATGCTAATCGAGCACCCCGGCTTCTATGGTGTCGTCGACGAAGAGGATGGACGAATTCTCGGCAGCAACTTCATCGATCTCCGCTCCATCATAGCCGGTATCGGGCCGATCACCGTTGACCCGGCGGTGCAGAACCAGGGGACTGGGCGACGGTTGATGCAG
>DATDFW010000463.1:0-2849 GCA_036522375.1 Nitrospiraceae bacterium | reverse complement strand
CAATCGTGGGTCGATGCAGCCGACGATAGAGCTACCAAGGCTGCGCGCGCCAGTATTCTGCGCGGCCAGACGCTATTTAATTCAAAACCGTTACACATAAACGGGGTTGCCGGACTGCCCCCCTCAATTTCGCAACCCTTCGATGGAACGTGCGGGACGTGCCACGACACCATCAATGTCGGCAACCACTCCGTCTCGGCGCCGCTGAATATCGGCGTTGGTGATCAGACTTTTCCATCTCTTGTTAAGAACCCTCTCGACCTGAGCTACTTGCCACAGATCACGCTGCAGAAGAACGACACGGGCCAAAGGATTACTACCACCGATCCAGGCCGTGCGTTAATCACGGGCAAATGGGCGGACATCGGCAAGCTCAAAGGACCGATTCTTCGAGGACTGGCTGCACGGGCACCGTACTTTCACAATGGCTCAGCGGCCAACCTGAAAGATGTGGTCAAGTTCTACAATGCCCGTTTCCTTAACCCAACCGACCAGCTTGATGCGGGGCAACAGGCCGACTTGGTGGCCTTCTTAGCTGCGTTATAGGACGGGCGCTAGAGGGCTCACCATCAGCATTTTCGCCAAGAATGGAAAGACCCCTGTTGCGGCGCTCGACGAGATCCGTCGGGTGCCGCAGACCTCCGCGGTGCCAGAGACCCCTTGGTCCACAATCCTCAACAGAAAAAAATTCAACTCGGACTGGAGATGGTCTACAAGCCGCCTTCAGACCATCACAAATTCGCTTGACCTGTTTTGCTCTACATTACTTGTGCTGTATTCCACAGAGAGTCAAGGTGGTCTTGACACCCGTTAAATCTGGTTGTTCATGAAGGTTTGTAACCTCCGCGATGTAGTAGCCCATTGGCAATTGCAGCCAGGCAATGTCTCGATATTTTGTCCTCTTGCTCCATCCAGTAGTGCATAGTGATTCGAACGTTTGGTCTAGGACAACGGATGCGTTCAGGATGGGTGTTGTGCAGGACCTCGATGGTGTCGCCGTCGAGGACAGAGACGACGGGGTCAGCGAAGCCCGCAAAGGCGCACTGGCAAAACCAGAGTGTAAGGAGGAGCGTGAAGAGACTGCACATGAGTTAGGCTGGCTGTTGCGACCCAGAACTAGGGGTTTGCCCAATAGAAATGGGTGACAGGGTGGTGTGAAATGTTAACGATGAACCGCTTTGATTTTCATAGCTATCACAAGAAGGAGATAGTGCACGATGCCTTCGTGCTCTTGATACCGCCCCTTCTCATACTTGTCTGTACTCTGTGGCTCTTTGATTTGATCCGTGATGTAGCCCCGTTCCTTGTCTCTCTTATAGATTCGTACCTCACTCGCCTCAGGTGAGTTTCCTGTCTCATTGCCGCTCTGTCCTCAGCCCGATTCGTGCCCAGCCTCCCTGGGCCATTCCTCGTGCTCAACGCTGTGTGCGTTCGCCGCCAGCTCCATGTCCGATTTTAGGGATTGGGTCAGCCACATGAGAACCCAAGGCTCGATGCCCTTCTCTGCTACCACTCCTATTGTGTGAGAACGAATGTCTGCGAAGTCGCCTAGTCGATGGCTTTCTGACCCCAGCCCTTCTTCTCCATGCAGGAATTCACCTCGGTCTGCCAGAGGTTGCCTGCAGTGCCGAATCGCTGTCGCTTGGCCTCTTGATCGCAGGCCGCTTTGTCGGAGGCCAAGGTTTTCATCGAAGGTTTTGGGCCCTGGCCGATCCACACGTGCACCGTTGGTTTTGATAGCGGGGCTGAGGAAATCGGCCGAGACTGCACGCACGCGGAAAGTGCGAAACACAAGATCGCTACTAGGAGGATCACGGCTTTCCCGTTTCTCAAGGCGACAAAATTCTGTCCAGATATACCTATTTCGTTCTTGGCATTTCAACCGCTCGGCTCACCCCGGCCACTCCTCCCGTTCGATGCTTCGTGATCGGTGTGACAGGAGCAGTGGTGCATCGTCGAGCAGCAGGATCGTGGCCGGCTGCCTCTGTTGCTTGTCATGGGGGGAAGGGTGGCGAGGCGTCCCGTTGCATCGTATCCATCGTGCCACTCCTAAGTTTGGCTCCAGAAAGCTTAGCATAGCGAAGACCTTATTGCTGTGGTTCGACACGGGCAAAGATCGGCCAGTGGTCGGTCTGCACCGCGCACCTCTCTGCCGCGCCATTGACGGTGGAAGGACTTGTGGGAATGTTACGGGGCTAGCCGAATTTCGGTATTCTACCTTTGAAGAGGTGCGTTAACGTATCATCCAGGAGATGCATGGAGGCGCTTTTTAAGACAAACTCGTTCACACCAATAGCACGGACTTGCTGCTCTGTCTCGGGGCTGCTGTTTCCCGTCAACACTATCACCGGCTGTTTGAGGTCGATAGCGCGTATCTCCTTTAAGACCGTGACCCCATCGACTTCCGGCATGTCCAAATCAAGCAGGATGACATCAGGGTGCTCTTGCTGGTACAGCTGTAGCCCCTCCCAACCGTCGCCTGCAACTATCACATCATATCCCCGATGGCATAGATGGATTTCAAGCAGAACCCGGGTGTATGGCTCATCATCAATAACTAGAACTTTCGCCATAGGTGATCTCCCATCCCCTACACTTATGCTATTGGGATATGACCCTGTTGGTACCTGGGCAATGCCCTAGCAAGACACCAGCTGAGCTACATCCCAGTTCGACCGTAACGGGACAACTTGTCCCTGCCGTTCTGTTGCTTCATAGGCTGAATCGTTTATTTTCATGAACCTAGGAAAGGCACGTATTTTGTGTGGCCATGAGGAGACGACACCCTGATCGTATGGAACTTGATGACGGTCAATTCTCACTATGGAACCAGGGATGTGATGTTGCTG
>DATDFW010000462.1:0-2400 GCA_036522375.1 Nitrospiraceae bacterium | reverse complement strand
TCGGCGCGTATCGGCAGGCGATCGTTGCAGTCCAGTCAATCCGTCCGGAAGTCTCCGCCGCGACTGCTGAAGGGCAACCGGGTGCTTCTTTTCGTGAGACGGTTGGAGTCGTGTACTTTGAGTTGGCCGATCTTCTGCTTCGGGATTCTGAACAGGATGTCGATCCATCGCATCGCGAAGCCCTATTACGTGAAGCTCGCGATACCGTTGAACTGTTCAAAGTGGCGGAGCTGCAAGACTACTTTCATGATGATTGCGTACAGGCTGCGCGCTCCCAGGCCACGGGGTTGGAGCGGGTTTCAAAGACCGCGGCCGTGATTTATCCCATCATGCTGCAAGATCGTTTGGAGATTCTGGTGAGTCTGCCTTCGGGAATGGTGAGAAAGACCGTTCCAGTCGATGCGGAGACATTGACGGAGGAAATCCGCGCATTTCGAAACTTCCTGGAAAAACGTAGTACTCGGCAATATCTTCCCCATGCGAAGACGTTGTATGGGTGGCTGATCCGGCCGATCGAGCCGCTGTGGGCTGATTCAGGGATCGACACCCTGGTCATCGTGCCGGACGGCGCGCTTCGGACAATCCCATTGGCCGCGCTGCATGACGGCACGCAATTTCTCATCAAGAAATACGCAGTGGCAACGACCCCAGGCGTGACCCTCACGGATCCCCGCCCGCTGGATCGCAAAGGCATCAAACTTCTCTCCGTGGGCATCACCGAGGCCGTGCAGGATTTTCCACCGCTGCCTCATGTCTCCCGCGAATTGGAGACGATTCAGCAATTGTTCGGAGGGACCGTGCTCTTGAACGACAATTTCCGGATGTCTCGTGTGGAACAAGAACTCAAAACCCAGCCCTACTCTGTCATGCATATCGCGTCCCAGGGGCAGTTCCAGAGCGAAGATAAAGACACCTTCCTGCTCGCCTTCGACGGCAAGATGACGATGGACAAGCTGGAAGGGTACGTGGGCCTGCTTCGTTTTCGAAAAGATCCCTTGGCCCTCATCACACTGAGCGCCTGCGAAACCGCCGCGGGGGACGACCGGGCCGCGCTCGGCCTAGCCGGTGTGGCTATCAAGGCAGGGGCCAGGAGCGCCTTGGCTTCTTTGTGGTTCCTCGATGACGAGGCGTCCTCTGCCTTGGTCACCGAGTTCTATCAACAATTGCATGACGATTCTGTCGCATCCACGGCGATGGCTCTTCAGCGTGCACAGATTCGTTTTCTCGAACATTCTGAATACAATCATCCTGCCTATTGGGCGGCGTTCCTGTTGCTCAATAATTGGCTGTAGTCTATGCTCTCGCCGTGACCAATGTCCTGAAGCTGGGCCAGTCGCTCGTTGCTGTCAGCCTGCTTGTGGGAGTCGTAATTGGGCTCTCCGTGCTCGGCATCCGCAGCACTTCAATTCTTGAGCCCCTTGAATTAACAGTCTATGACTGGCTGATCCAATCCCGCCGCGGCGCAGAGGGGGCTGATCCTCGCATTGTTCTGATTACAGTCACTGAGCAGGATATTCTGAATCAGGGACGGTGGCCGATCACCGATGCGATCCTGGCACAGGCCTTGGAACGGCTTGCACAGTTCCAGCCGCGTGCGATCGGGCTTGATATCTATCGTGATATTCCTGTCGATCCCGGTCACGCAGACCTGAACAGGGTTTTAGCGGAACATCCCCGGATCATTGTCGTCACAAAAATCGGCGGTGGCATGGTGGCAGGTATTCCTCCGCCTCCAGTGTTGGCCGGGACCGAGCAGGTCTCGTTCAATGACCTTCTTCTTGACCACGATGGTATTGTCCGTCGCGGTCTGCTGTTCCAGGAAGTCGGAGATCAAACGGCATATGGCTTCGCGCTTCGACTGGCGTTACTCTTCCTTGCTGAGGAGGGAATCGCCCCGCAGTCCGACCCTGAAAATCCTGAGCAGCTTCGCCTCGGGCCTACTACCCTCAGGCGGTTTGCGCCCTACGATGGTGGATACATCGGTGCCGATGCCGGCGGGTATCAAATTCTGTTGGATTATCATCGTGGACACAGTCGGCCAGTCTCATTCTCATTGACCAATCTGTTGACTGGTCAGGTTAATCCAGACGCGATCAAGAACAAGATCGTCCTGTTTGGTGTCACGGCCGAGAGTGTTCCAGACCTGTTCCATACACCCTTCAGTTCAGGGAATGACACAGGCCGTATGATTCCCGGGGTCGCCGTTCATGCACATATCGTCAGTCAGTTGCTCGGGGCTGGTATGGAAGGGCGTCGCCCGAGTGCGACCACCAGTGAATCACAAGAATGGCTGTGGACCATCCTGTGGGGTCTGTTTGGGGCCGCACTTGGTGTATGGATGCGTTCTCTAGGGCGACTCGCGCTGGGTACGGCGGGCGGGCTGTTCATCCTTGTCAGCAT
>DATDFW010000461.1:0-2634 GCA_036522375.1 Nitrospiraceae bacterium | reverse complement strand
GGATCGGTGGCTGGTTGTATTACCAGATCGTGTCCACCATTTATGGTTTTATCGGGACCGTCGCGGCCCCGCCATTCGTCTATGAAGCCCATCGAGGGGGTGAGGCGCTACTGGTTTTGTCGAGCATCTTGGTCATGTGGGCCTATGGACGGGGCGTCTCATTTCGAACGAAGAATCATCGGCAACGCCGGCGCGCTATCTGGTTTTGGGTGACCTCCGTGTCGACGTTTATGCTGCTGTTGTTTTTGGATTATCTGCTCCATCGGTATGACGCCGGAATGGCAGGTAGCATTCGTAAGGCGGCAGACGGCATCGGGTGGATTTTTCAGTTCGGCATGGGCTACACGTTTTTTATGCCGTTTGCGATCTATATGACAGGCCTGTTGTGCTGGTCGTACACGGTCATTAAGTTACTTAACATGAGTCGACTCGCCGGGTATGGGCTTGGACTGATGTTTATTGCGGGTTATGCGCTCCTGTATTCGAATTTGACGCTTATGGTGGTGCTTGGTGCGATGCTCTTGACCATGGACCGGCAGCGGCGCGATGCGACGAATTCGGAACCGGCGACGAACCCTCCCATGGTTAGCAGGCCCGATTCATTGGCGAGTGGACATATCTAATAGCTTTTTTACAACAGGAAAATTATGAACGATCCGAGCCCTTCTGCTCCAGACCAAAGCCAGACTATCCTCGATCCCGGTGATCAACCGTTGAGCCCTGACGAAGAAATCACCGAAATTGAAAAGTTGTTGGCGACCGAGCCCGACGACTTCCAGGCCCGCTGCCGATTGGGCGAATTGTATTTCAGCAAAGGCCGGATGGATGACGCGCTCGTTGAAGTTAAGAAATCGATTGAGATGGCGGAGGGGCTTCGGGCGGAAATGAATCGGTCTCTCGCGATGTACTATTCGAATTTGGGCACGATCTATGCGACGAAGGCCATGACGGACGAAGCGGAAACCGAGTTCAAGCATGCGCTCGAAGTGTTCCCGCACGATGTGCTCGCGCTCTTCAATCTTGGGCGGGTCTATGCCGACAAGAAGAAATTTATGGAAGCCAAGGAGTATTACGAGCGCCTCGTGGAAATTACACCGGACGATCCGATGGCTTGGTATAATCTTGCGGGAGTGTATGTGGAACTCGATAATCCCGAGGTCACGGACTACAATACGATCGACATGGCTATCCAATGCTATATCCGTACGCTCGAATTGGACCCGAAGCACCTGGAGGGCAGTTTCAAGTTGATGGAGTTGGCGCTGAATCACAAGAAGACGGATCTCGCCATCAAGGTCATGGAAGAGGCCGTTGAGCAGAATCCCGAAGAGCCGCTGGCCTATTACAACCTCATCAGTGTCTATGACAAGGCAAAGATGTTTGAACAGGCCGAGCAGACACGGAAGCGGTTGAAGGAACGATTCTCCAAACGGCCTAAGGAGAGCAGCGCGTCCTGATTGATCCATATTCGTACGGAGGGACACACCATGTTTGGAAGTCTTGGTTTTACAGAGTTGATCCTGATCCTCTTCATTGTGCTGATCATCTTCG
Source organism: Nitrospiraceae bacterium (assembly GCA_036522375.1). Classification (GTDB taxonomy): domain Bacteria; phylum Nitrospirota; class Nitrospiria; order Nitrospirales; family Nitrospiraceae; genus Palsa-1315. Next base: position 1,083 of record DATDFW010000461.1, on the reverse strand, counting down.
GCGCGGGCAAATTGCCGCAACTAGGAGAAGGGGTTGGGAAGGCAATCAGGGGCTTCAAAAAGTCTGTGCATGAGGGGGATGCGATCGAAGCCGAAGCTCAAGCGGCTCAGCAGCAGACGGCAGCCGCTCCGCAACAACCCGTTCCTCCTGCATCACTGGTGCAAACAACGGCTCCAGTGGAACAACAAGCCGCGCCGGTTCATTCAGGGTCACGCGGCTAACCAGCCGGGATAGGGTCACCGGCAGATGGAAACCGAACTTCAGCTTGCGACCGGTTATATCGAAACCTTTGCAGGTAACGGTAAGGCCCGTAGCACCGGCGATGGAAAACGGGCGGTCAAGTCCGGAATTCCTCTGCCCCATCACGCGGCACTCGACAAGACCGAGACCTGGTTCTACTTTGCCGAGTCCGGGTCGGATCGTATCCGGCGGATCAATCTCAGCGAAGGTACGCTTTACAATTTCGCCGGCATCGGCGAAACCTGCTATAGCGGCGATGAGGGGCCCTGTGGTGAAGCCGGACTCTATTTGCCGCTCGACGTCGCCTTTGACTCCCGCAACGACCTCTATATCTGCGATTCCGGCAGTAACCGAGTCCGGAAGGTGGACCATGAGACCGGTATCATTACCACGGTCATCGGAACTGGACAGCATGGCTTCAACGGAGACGGTCCGGCCCTCGAGACCAATCTGACATGGCCTGCCGCCATCGCCTTCGACACCAACGACGTGATGTATATCGCGGACACACAGGCGCACCGAATTCGGCGCTATGATCCCCAAACCGGCATGGTCACGACCGTGGCCGGGGCTTGGACGGCCGAAGATGAGGCCCGTGAACAGCCGCTCGTTGCGCGGAATTTAGTCGTGCTCTCCGGCGATGCCATCGGAATCGATTTCAGTGATGACCATGGTTGGCTGATGCCGGTCTGCTCAGACGGCCTCGATATGTCCATGTATCTTGACGACGGGACGCCTGCGATCGAAGCCCGCCTCTATGATGTCGTCGGGCTTACGGTGAACGGCAAGGGCGACATTATTTTTGTCGACAAGGGGAGTAACCGCGTACGCAGCATTGATCAC
>DATDFW010000460.1:0-11834 GCA_036522375.1 Nitrospiraceae bacterium | reverse complement strand
CATTGGCAGATGGCCCTAAGCCCTGGAACCGGGAAGAGATCGCTACGCCCCAAATACCAGGCCCGCCGCCGCATGCCACAACCCAGGAGTGGAATATCCAGATAACTGGCATGGTTTGCTGCAACGAGGAAGCCGCCCGTCTTCGGAACTTCCCCAACGACTCGATAGCGAAAACAAATCCTACTAATAGTCCGGGAAAGGATCCACAGGATCCCGTAAACAACCGAACTCACAATCGAGCCGCAATCACAACCAGCATCTGGTCCACCACCTCCGCGATGGACAACGTCGAGGTATCAATGAACCGGGCATCCTCAGCAGGAACGAGCGGCGCGATCGAACGGGAACGATCTCGTGTATCGCGTCCCACCAGGTCAGCTGACGTTTCTTCTAGTGCCCTGGAATGCCCCGCCGCAACAAGCTCTCGATGTCGGCGTTGGGCCCTGACAGTCGGATCCGCTTCGAGAAAGAACTTTACGTCTGCAGTAGGGAACACGTTCGTCCCCATATCCCGCCCCTCGGCCACCACCGCCCCCCCTTGTCCGATTTGTCGCTGGATGGGCAATAACCAGCTCCGGACAGCGGGCATAGCCGAGACCACCGATGCGGCGGCTGATACCTCCGGCGTTCGGAGGTCGTCTGTCACGTCCTTGCCATTGACCAACACCGTTGCAACTCCTTGATGGAACTCCATGTGGAGCGAAAGGGTGGGTAATAGCGAGGCGACAGCCTCGGGATCCGCCTGATCCCGACCAGATTCGATAACAGCCCAGGCCATCGCACGGTAGAGTGCTCCCGTGTCGAGATACAGATAACCCAATCGAGAAGCCAATAACCGGGCTACTGTGCTCTTGCCGACACCAGCTGGACCATCGATCGCAACAATCAGTCGGTTTGCGTGCTTAGCTTCCGCAACCTGTTCAACATTGTGGTCCCGTATAATAGCAGTCACCGGTGCTCCGTCAATAATTCCAAGAGTGTGTGATCAAAGCCTGGAAATGAAGTCTCAATGCAGGCCGTGTCGTCGATCAGAGTTGTTGCCGAAGCTGTCAAGCCTGCGATGGCCAATGACATCGCCACTCGGTGATCTCCATGACTCCGGCCATGTGCGGCCTGTAATCGCCCGTTATCTTCGATCGTGCCAAGTCCTTGCACAACCATCCCGTCTGGCATTTCTGTGATCTGGGCTCCCATCGCGCGCAACTCTGCCGATACCGTTGCAATCCGATCGCTCTCCTTGACCCGCAATTCTTCGGCCCCGGATATTATCGTCTCACCCTCCGCTATCGCAGCCGCGACACACAGAATGGGAAATTCATCGATCGTCTGGGGGATCAAGTCCGGTCCGATCGCCATCCCACGCAGTCGTGCGGACCTCACCCGAATGTCCGCAATCGGCTCTCCTGCTTCTTCTCGCCGATTGAGCAATTGAATATCCGCCCCCATTCTCGTCATCACGTCCAGCAAACCCGTCCTTGTGGGGTTAATGCCCACCCGTTGAATCGTCACATCCGAGCCGGGAACAATCGTCGCGCCCACGATGAAAAACGCAGCGGCAGAGAAGTCCCCCGGCACGACCAAGCGGGGCGCCGCATTCCACCCAACCGACGGTCGTCCGTCGATCAGCAAGGTCGCCCCTTCACGTCGCAGTCCGATACCTAGAAACTGAAACAATCGTTCCGTATGATCACGCGAGAGACGAGGCTCTGTGATGCGGGTTGTTCCTTCGGCAAACAATGCGGCAAGTAACAAGGCCGACTTGATTTGCGCACTCGCAACCGGTGAGGCGTAGGTGATGGCACGGAGATGACTACCCATCACCGCTAAGGGTGCAAGTTCACCGCCCTTGCGTCCGGCGATAGTCGCCCCCATTTCCCGCAACGGTTTGACTATCCGCCCCATTGGACGGCGACGAATCGATTCGTCGCCGGTCAGTACCGTAAAAAAGTCCTGTGCCGCCAGTAGGCCGGTCAGGAGACGAATGCCTGTTCCGGAGTTCCCGCAATCGATCGGCCCGCTCGGCTCGGTCAGACCCCAGAGTCCCTTGCCATACACACGGAGCTCCTCGACCGATGCATCAATGCGTATCCCGAGAGCCTGGAGGGCACGCATGGTATTGAGACAATCTTCACCTCGACTATAGTGCGCCACTGTGCTCATCCCGTTCGCCAAGGCTGCCAGGATGATGGCCCGGTGGGTGATCGACTTATCGCCTGGAACAGAAATCGTTCCCTGTAACGGCCTGCCTGGTGTGATCGACAAAGACGCCATATGCATGTTATGCGGAAGCCGCAAGACGCGTAGAGAGCTTCTCACGTTCCTGCCTGGCTCGATCGAGTTCCTTTTCAATGCCTGCGGCATCGCCCATTCGAATGAGCTGTTTCAATTGACTCAGCGAGCGTTCATACGCTTCGATGAACGTGACCACATTGTCGCGGTTCCAGAGAAAGATATCCCGCCACATTTCTGAGGAACTCTCGGCAATCCTGGTCGTATCCCGCAGTCCGCCACCCGAGTGGCATGCCAGATCGAGGGAGGGAATCTGTTGATCGCGAATCTCAGTCAGGGCATTGATCAATGCAAAGGCAGCCACATGAGGCAAATGGCTCACTGCCCCAAGAATCTTATCATGGAGATGGGCATCCATCGTCAGCACCACAGAACCGGTTTCTTGCCACATCGTTCGAACATGTTCAAGCGCCTGCGGATCCGTTGTGTTTGTCGGAGTGATGATGCAACGCGCTCCCATAAAGAGCTGATCCGATCCGGCCGTCACGCCAGTTTTTTCCTTGCCGGCAATCGGATGCCCCCCCACGAAATGGACACCGGCCGGCATGGCCCGTTCAACTCGTTCCACCAGGACACCCTTCACACTTCCGACGTCGGTCACAATCGCGCCCTTTTTCAAGCAACACGCCCATTCCATCAGATGCCGATCATAGGTATCAACCGGCGTGGCCAACACGACCAGATCGGCATCCCTGACTCCGTCCTTGGGATCGACGACATACCGGTCGATCGCGCCAAGCTCGACTGCAACTTTCAAGTTTTCGACACGCCTTCCAACCCCGATAACCCTTGTCGCCAATCCCTTTCGGCGGAGAATCATACCGAGCGATCCACCGATCAGCCCTACTCCGATAATGGTGACCTGGGTAAAATGCAACGCCATGGTTCACGCTGGACTGAGGCCAACCATCAATCCCGAATCCTTCACGCACAGTTCATGTGATTACAATTCCCGACCAACCGCCATTGCGATCTTTCGCATATCCTGCATTAATGTCTTGAACTGGCTCGGTTTAATGGACTCTTCACCGTCGCACAACGCACATTCCGGGTTCGAATGGACCTCGATCAGAATGCCATCGGCCCCCGCGGCCACCGCAGCCTTCGACATCGGCGCTACCAGATTCCACTTGCCGGTTGCATGGCTGGGGTCGACGATGACGGGCAAATGCGACAATTCTTTTAAGGTTGGAACTGCAGCAAGGTCGAGCGTATTGCGATATTGCGTCTCGAAGGTCCTAATCCCCCGCTCGCATAACATGACGTTCTGATTTCCGCGGGACATGATGTATTCTGCCGACAGGAGAAATTCCTTGATCGTCGCCGAAAGTCCCCGCTTCAACAGCACAGGCTTGTCGTACGCCCCAACCTCCTTGAGAAGTTCAAAATTCTGCATGTTGCGGGCGCCGATCTGGATAATGTCGGCTTTCTCGAGAAATAATTCGATGTCGCGGGTGTCCAGAATCTCGCTGACCACCGGCAATCCTGTTTGTTTCCTCGCTTCAACGAGATAGTCCAATCCTTCACGTCCTAATCCCTGAAAAGAATAAGGGGAGGTCCGTGGCTTGTAAGCACCACCACGCAAAATACTCGCTCCGGCCGCCTTGACCTCATGGGCAATGCCGACCGTGATTTCCAGCCGCTCGACCGCGCAGGGTCCCGCCATGATGATCAACTTGTTACCGCCGATCTTCATGCCGTTCACATCAATGATGGTGCCTTCACGCTTAAACTCCCGGCTGACCAGTTTCCAGGGGGCGAGAATCGGCAACACACTTTCAACACCTGGCATGGCCGTGAGCGGTTGGTTATGCAGGATCCGATCGTCGCCGACGACTCCAATGATCGTCCTTTCCTGGCCAGTCGATAGTTGCGACTTCAACCCCAGTTCGCGAAGCCGATCGATGATGTGGTCGACTTCCCGTTCACTTGCCTCTGGTTTTAGTACAATGATCATGTTGTCCTCACCATGCACTCAATGCGAATGGATCACCCGCTTGAGCGCAGCCAGGAATTCCCTGTTTTCTTCTTCCAGGCCGATGGTCACTCGAACCATAGGCCCCTCGATATGCCGTACGATAATACCCTCCCTCAGCATGGCCTCAAACAACATGCGGCCGTCTCGACCGACATCAACATAGATAAAATTCGCTTCGCTCGGAATCGGCGCAAACCCAAGTGTGGACAATCCCTTGACCATCTGCTCCATCCCAACCTCATTCACCGATCGACTCCGCGCCACATGTTCGTCGTCACCGAGGGCGGCGAGTGCGGCGCGTTGCGCCAGGCTATTGGCGTTAAAGGGAGGGCGGACTCGGTTCAAGAAATTAGTGATCTCCCCTGTCGTCACACCATACCCGATTCGCAATCCAGCGAGACCATAGATTTTCGAAAACGTCCGCAGCACGATGACATTCCGCCCCTGCTTCACATAAGTCATGGAGTCAGGAAACTGATGGCTCCGGACGTATTCAAAATAGGCTTCGTCGAACACGACGACGACATGCGTCGGTATGCGCGAAAGCAGATGTTCGACCTCATCGGCCGACACCATCGTCCCGGTCGGGTTATTGGGATTACAGAGGAACAGGAGCCGTGTCCGGTCAGTAATGGCATCCGCCATGGCCTGAAGATCGTGCCGCCATTGCTTCAATGGAATGATCACCGGCTTTCCGTGGGCTGCTATCACCTCCATTTTGTATATGACGAACGTCTGATCGGCCATGACCGCTTCATCACCGGGGGCCAAGAATGTACGGGTGAGCAGACCCAGGATTTCATCCGAGCCATTCCCGAGAATAATCTGATCCGGAGCCACCTTCCAACGATCCGCTAAAGCTTCACGCAAACGAAATGCACCGCCGTCTGGATAGCGATGCAGGGTTGCGGTTCCGTCACTCAACGCGGCGAGCGCCTTCGGGGAGGGGCCCAATGGATTCTCATTGGACGCCAGTTTAATAACGCGTGCGAGACCCAGTTCCCGTTGAAGTTCCTCGATCGGCTTCCCTGGAACATAGGGACTCAATGAAGCGATATTTGAATGGACCTTAAGTGGCATGACATTAACTGTGTGCCGGATAGGACCCGAGGACTTTCATGAACAGGCAGCGTCCAGTGATTTCGTCGACCGCTTTCTTGACCCGCTCCTCCTGAATATGCCCTTCAATGTCGACAAAGAAAATATATTCCCAGGCTTTCCGTCTGGAAGGACGGGATTCAATCTTGGTCAGGCTCAAGCCGTGAGAAGCAAACGGCCTCAGGAGATCGTACAGGGCGCCGACTTTGTCTTTCACCGACAGCATCAATGAGGTCTTATCTTTCCCTGTACGCTCGGGTGGCTTCTGAGACAGTATGAGAAAGCGGGTCATGTTGTTCATGTTATCTTCAATGCGTGCCTTGATGACCTTTAAGCCGTACAGCTGCGCCGCTAACTCCGATGCAATCGCGGCGACAAAGGGATTTTCCACGCACAGTTCCGCAGCTCGCGCGGTGCTTGCCACCTCCGACAATGGCACATTGGGCAGGTTCGTCTCCAGCCAATTTCTGCATTGAGCGATGGCATGGGGATGAGAGTGGACTTTCTTGACCTCTTCCATTACACCAGACTTCGACATCAAATGATGGGACACCTCCTGGAGGATTTCTCCATAAATCAGGAGATCGGAATCAATAAACATATCGAGCGTGTGGGTCACTACGCCTTCTGTTGTATTCTCAATCGGGACCACGCCAAAATTGGCTCGCCCCCGCTCAACTTCGCTGAAAACTTCCTTGATGCTATTGACTGGAAAATATTGGGCGGACGATCCGAATTTCTGCATACAGGCCATATGCGTAAACGTCGCCCTGGGACCAAGGTAGGCCACCTTCTGAGGACCCTCGAGAGAGAGGGAAGCGGACATGATTTCTCGATAGACCGACCGAATCGCTTCTGACGGAAACGGCCCAGAGTTCTGGCGCATGAGGCGCTCGATTATTGCCGCTTCTCGCGCCGGGGTATGGAGGTTGGCATCCGCATCCCGTTGTTTCTTGATCTTTCCGATCTCGACGACACTTTTGGATCGCTCATTCAGTAAGCGCAAAATCTCATCATCGATGCGATCGATCTCTTTCCTGTATTCGGAAAAGTCTCCGGACACAACTAGCCCTCCCCTCTTTCCAGTCCATATGACCCAACCGCTCATCGGTCGGTTGGAATGTCAAAGGCTAAGTGGAAAATGATACAGGAACTATTCCCATCTATGCAAGGAGATCCTTGACGTTTCAGGAACTTGCATGACGTTTCCCGTCTGTTCACATCTGCGGTTGGAAGGATGTAAATGGAGCCCTGACTCATCATCAAAAGAGAGGGGAGGTCGGCCTTTTGAAATGATCGAAGGCCAACTTTGTGGCCTGGCGGCCACGGCCGGTTCGTTCGAGAAAACCGGCTTGAATCAGATAGGGCTCATGGACATCCTCGAGGGTATCCTTATCCTCTTGAACTGCGGCCGCCAAGGACTCCACCCCGACCGGTCCCCCAGCAAACTTGTCGATGATGGTCAAAAGAACCTGACGATCCATCTCATCAAACCCCGCAGTATCGACACCCAGCCAGGCAAGTGCGTCCTCGGCGACAGTCTGAGTAATTCGTCCCGCTGCTTTGACCTGGGCATAGTCGCGCACTCGCTTAATCAGTCGATTCACTATGCGAGGCGTTCCACGAGCCCGACCGGCAATTTCTTGCGCACCTTTGGAGTCGATCGGAATCCCGAGCACCCCGGCCGAGCGTGTCACGATCGTCTCCAATTCCGCTGGAGAATAGAATTCCAGCCTGTGGACGAGGCCAAATCGGTCACGAAGTGGGGAAGTCAAGGCGCCGGCCCTGGTCGTCGCTCCAACCAGCGTAAACCGGGGAAGGTCCAATTTCACTGTTCTGGCTGCAGGACCCTGCCCGATCACCAGATCGAGCTGATAGTCCTCCATCGCTGGATAAAGCGCCTCCTCAACAGAGGCGGGAAGGCGGTGAATTTCGTCAATGAACAGGACGTCATGCTCTTGGAGATTTGTCAGGATGGCGGCCAAATCGCCTGCATGGGCCAACACGAGACCGGAGGTCGAGCGGAGCGAAGCCCCCATCTCACGAGCAATGATATGGGCAATGGTGGTCTTCCCCAACCCAGGGGGGCCATAAAAAATCGTGTGATCGAGCGCTTCGTTCCGCTGCTTCGCCGCCTCGATACAGATCCGCAGGGATTCTTTCATCCGTTCCTGGCCAACATACTCCTCCAAGGTCTGCGGACGTAGCACCGTCTCGATAGTTCGCTCTTCGTCCGTAATCTGCGTGCTGACAACTCGCTCGGCCATCGTGAGGGAACCCCTCCTGCTGTGGTTCTATTTCTGCTCCGGCGTTGGGCGATACTTAGGTGGAGGCGGTAAAGCCCCTTGCCCGGGCGTTGCCGTACTACCACAGTCTGGCGGGCAGATCTTACCACCTTGGGTCGGATCGGGGAAATTCAGTTCCATCTTCTCTAACTGACATTGGGTGAGCAGCCCGCCCTCCTTACTCCCGCAGCGAGACGGCACAGACGATTTACCGATTTCACGGTAACCCTCGGGACAGGATCCGCAGACAGCCAGCAGATTAGCTCCCAGTGGGACGCACTGAACGAGTGTGGGATCGCCGTCTTTGCAAATCTCTTTGGACTCGGTCACGGCCGTGGTCGCATAACCTTCAGGACAGGTGCCACAAGTTTTGCGCATGCTTTTGGGCTCGCTCGACTCTTCGGCTTGCCCTGGCATGGCCCCCAACGCCAAAAGGACCACTACAAGTCCGAGGAACAATGGAGTCTGGACTCTTCCTTGAACCGATCTCATTGTTACCTCCTTGCCAATTTCTTCAGAGATTCACGAATCATGTCTTTGAGTACCATGGACTCGCCATTGGATGTCTTCACCTGTTTTAGCGCTTCTTTGGCATCTTGTGGACGATAGCCCAAATTCACGAGCGCAGACAGCGCGTCGTCGAACGTCGCATCCTGCCCTTGACGGAGCCCCTCGCGTGCCGATGCAGCGCCAGTATGGAGTTTTTCGACTTTATCCTTGAGCTCCAATACAAGACGTCCGGCCGACTTAGTACCGATTCCTGGAACCGTCGTCAGCTTCTCGACATCTCCTGACTGAATCGCCAAGACCAGGGCGGTCACTGGAAGGGCCGACAATAGACTGAGCCCCAATTTGGGCCCGACACCGGACACACTCGTCAGCAGCACAAATGCATCTTTTTCCTGTGACGTCAGAAAACCAAAAAGCTGAATCGCGTCTTCTCGGACGTGGGTATGAACGCTCAGCGAGGTGCTTTCGCCAAGATTGGGCAACCCATAGTAGGTGCTAAGAGGAATAAGAACTTCGTATCCGACCCCGTGTACATCGAGGACCAGATGGGTTGGCGCCTTGAAGGCCAATTGGCCTGTCAGTGAGGCGATCATGCGATCTCATACCGTCAGTGGACACAGTACGGTCAGGCAGCGCAGCTGCCACACCCCTCATCCAGCAGCGGCGACTTTCTCCATGACCTCATCGGAAATATCGAAGTTCGCATGAACCTTCTGCACATCATCATGCTCATCCAAGACTTCCATCAACTTGAGCATTTGCTCGGCTGCCTTTTCCTCTAATCGGATTGTGTTTTGCGGAACATACGCAACCTCCGCAATCACGGTCTCGATCTTCGCATCGACGAGGGCTTTCTTGACCTGTTCAAAATTGTGGGGATCCGTGATGACTTCATAGCTTTTCTCCCCCACCTTCACGTCCTCCGCTCCAACGTCGAGGACGAGAGACAGCAGCGTATCTTCATCGACTTTACCCTTCTCAATCGTAAGCAGCCCCTTCTTGTGAAACTGCCAGGAGACGGCGCCCGCTTCCGCCATATTCCCATGGTTCTTCGTGAGGAGGTTTCGTATTTCTGCGACGGTGCGATTGCGGTTGTCACTCATAATTTCGATCAATAGGCCGGTCCCTCCAGGCCCGTACGCTTCCAGGTTGAACTCTTCATAGACCAATCCGGGCAATTCTCCCGTACCTCGCTGAATGGCTTTTTTCAGTGTATCACCAGGCATGTTAGCTTCTTTTGCCTTCAAGATGGCCAACCGGAGCCGTGGATTACCATCCGGGTCAGCCCCTGAGCGAGCCGCAATCGCCACCTCACGGATAATTCGGGTGAAGATCTTCCCGCGCTTGGCGTCCTGAGCCCCTTTGTGCCGTTTGACCGTTGCCCAGTGGCTATGTCCACCCATACTTACTCCATACACAGAGGCTCAGAAAAGCTGGCAACCCAAAAGACCATCTCACCCGAGAAGAATTCGTACTCGTAGCACAGGGTTCGGAAAGGTGTCAATTATGCTAGGCGGCGACGACAAGACTCATTACTCTGCATAAATCAACAGCTGTATCCCGATGAGTAGAAGCAATCCCGCCCAGAGTAATTCCCACCGGGAAGCCTGGCTATTGGACGGGGAGCGAAACCAATCAGACAAGAGTTTGCACGAACCGGCTGTGACCGCCATCGTGCCCATAATCGCATGGTCCAAGGCAATCTTCTCTGCTGAGGGATGAACGCCGTGCGAGTGGACAAACAACATCAAGCCCCCGATGATGGCAAACAACGGCAGGGGTGCGACCCAAGCCGCATGGCCTATCCGTCCAAGTCGACGGAACAACTCGATCGTTCCTACCGTCAACGACAAAAGTGCGTAACTCTTATGCTGAAAGATTTCTGAGTCATTGCCGAAGAACGTCTGCATAAAACTCAGCGAACCGACCGGCCAGGCTTCATGGTCGCTCCAGATGAAGAGAAAGAAGCCTACGGAGAGCAAGGCTCCCGGCAGAAAAAATCTGGTCCAAGCCCAAAATGGTACAGCTAATGCCTGGCGCAGCTCACTGAGCCCGATGATAAGTACCAACATCCCGGTGAGGTGGTGATTGAACTCGGAGTAGGCGATACCAGCAACTGATCCTTCCCACCTCGCCTGATCACCAATAGTCCCATGATGTTCGTAGTCGGTAGTTGGGCCCTCGGGCACGGAAATTTGACCATGTTGGTCATGCTGGGCCCATAACGGCACGGCTGACAAGAACAAGTAGGCCAGAATGACCAACACGACCCGGCGACCTCGGAATAGTCTCTGTCGGGCCCTGCCGTCTCGATTGCTACATAAAGGAAAGGCCCACCCGGCTGACCGGATGAGCCCTCGTGCCGTCATCCCCATATTTTCGCGGTATCAACTCACATGAACTTCAAAAACTTCTCTTTCACGTCATCCATCACTTGAGCCGTAATGGCCGCCATCCCTCGCTCCTTTGCCACCCGTTCAACCTCTTTGCGAGCCATAGGACGGATGAAATCGGGAATATTCTCGAGCCGTTTCTCTGCTTCAGGGGTCCAAGTCATTCCATTACTCGATTCACTCTTAGAATCGTCCATCACTTGCAAGGTGATCCTCTGATACCCCTGTTTACGAGCAAAGGCTTCCACACTGCTCTGCACCATCGGCTTCACAAATGAGGGAAGGCGATCCAGTTTCTCCTTCGCATCGGCCGACCAGGCAAACTCTGTCGTGCCCTCTCCGGCATTGCCAGGCTTACCACCCGAAGTGAGTCCCATTTCAGCGACCATCGCAGAGAAGGGGCAACCGCTCGTTTTCTCACCGGGCTTGGCTGATGACGCGCCGGCTGGAGGGACAGCCGGTTCATCCTGAACTTGCATACTCGGAGCAGAACTCGTCTGGCCGTTTTCCGCTAAGCCGCGTAACTTTTCGAAGGACATTGCGGCTTCAGTACGCGCTCCTAGTTTAAGGCCCAACGCATTCATCATATTGGTTTCGCCAGCATTGGTCACCATCGAAAACTTCGCCTCGCAGGATGGGCAGGCAAAAAAAACTCCGAGCGATCCTTCCTCCGGTTTCTCAACCTTTTCCAGGTTCATGTAGGTTTCGCAATTGAGACAGACAAATTTCATAAAGACTCCTCTGCAATCGGCCCGCTGTGGTTAGTATAACTTTTTGAGGCCTCGTCATCCAATTAGCCCATTCTCATACAGGGCAACGTGGACTCAGAAGAGGTTTACGCTATCACATTGATTTTCAAGGAGTCAAACCGCTCGGATGGTGGGGGGTCAAGATGAATAAGTTCTACCCGGTGTTAGGGATTTGAGACAGTTACTTCACGTATGCTGTACCAGTCTTTGAAATAACGGCGATGGTCAAGGTCCCTGCGTTCCGCGACAGTCGTTTCATGTCGTCCACCATGTCGTCGATTCTCCTGCCTGTCCCTATTCCCACACAGGGATTTCAGGAGATTCAACCTCCCTAGATCCGTACGCCGGATGGCGCACCGCCCAACCCCGGCGCGCCAAGATGCCCCGGTCCGCAGGCAAGGCCGCAATGACCTGTCGCCTTACGCCTTATAAGGGGTGGGTGGGATGATCCCAACTGCGCGCGTCCAACGAGGGGAGTCCTCGACCGCGCGTTGCGCGACCAAGGGGATCATCCCAGCTACCCCATCCCCAT
>DATDFW010000459.1:0-16383 GCA_036522375.1 Nitrospiraceae bacterium | reverse complement strand
GTCGAGGTCAACGATACCATGGTAGAGCGGGATCATCTCGCCACCACCCGCCTGAAGGACGGCGACCGGGTCGAATTCTTGTTTTACATGGGCGGTGGCCGGTGTTGATGACGATGCACAAAGACATCACCGAACTCATTGGACGAACTCCCCTTGTTCGCCTGAACCGACTATCCCCCGTTGGTGGGGCGACGATCTATGGGAAAGTTGAGTTCTCAAATCCGGGTGGAAGCGTCAAGGATCGGATCTGCCTCAATATGATCAACGAGGCGGAACGAATGGGCGCATTAAAACCCGGCGGTACGATCGTCGAACCGACCAGCGGAAACACCGGGATCGGACTGGCATTGGTCGCAGCAGTCCGTGGCTATAAGCTAATCCTCGTGATGCCTGAGAGCATGAGTATGGAGCGGGCAAGCCTCTTGTCGTCCTATGGCGCACAACTCGTCTTGACGCCTGCTTGGGAAGCTATGAAGGGTTCGATCCGTGAGGCGGAAGGCATCGTCGCCCAGAATCCGTCCTATTTTATGCCGGATCAGTTTTCCAATCCGGCCAATCCGGCCATGCATAAAAAGACCACGGCACTGGAGATTCTCGAGTCGCTCGATGGAAAGATCGATGCGTTTGTGGCAGCAGTGGGCACGGGCGGCACCATTACCGGATGCGGAGAGGCGTTTAAGAAACGAAACCCCAATGTGCAAGTGATTGCGGTAGAACCAGCCGGGTCACCGGTCTTATCCGGAGGAGAGCCAGGGCCCCATAAGATTCAGGGCATCGGTGCCGGGTTCATTCCGAAAGTATTGAACCAGGCAATTCTCGATCGTGTAATGACTGTCACCGACGATGAGGCCTATCAAACGACTAAGCAGCTGTCGAAGAAAGAAGGTCTCTTAGTAGGATTTTCTTCAGGGGCCAACGTATTCGCCTCGCAGAAAGTGGCCCAAGAGCTTGGACCAGGGAAAAATGTGGTCACGATCCTCTGTGATACAGGCGAGCGGTATATCAGTATTGAGAAATACTTTAACATTTGAGTCTCTTTCATAAATTGAGTGAGGAGGGATGCTCAAAATGGCCGCCCAACAAGGCCGCAGGCGAGAAGAAACCGGAGGCGTACCCTCGGAGATAGTTGAGGATTTCTTCGAACCGAGAACGATGTTGGAGGCCGTTTTCAGCATCCCGTGAAAAATGGAATTTACTGAAGATCAGATTAACAGGTATAGCCGCCATATTCTCCTACCTGAGGTCGGAGGCAAGGGGCAAAGGAAGATTGCCAAGGCCAAGATTCTTTTGGTTGGTGCGGGAGGCCTTGGTTCGCCGGCAGCGCTTTATCTGGCCGCGGCCGGTGTCGGCACAATCGGCCTCATCGATGGCGATGTGGTGGATCTGAGCAATCTTCACCGCCAAGTCCTGCACCATACATCGGACATAGGCCGCCCAAAAGTTCTCTCGGGTAAAGAGAAGATTCAGGCGTTGAACCCCGACGTCCAGGTCTCGATGTACGAAGAGCGGCTGACGGCCGGCAATGCACTGAAGATCATTGGCGAGCATGACGTCATCATCGATGGGGTCGACAATTTCACAGCCAAGTTCTTAATCAACGACGCCTGTTTCTTTGCCGGAAAACCATTGGTCCACGGCGGCATTCTCCGATTCGATGGTCGCGTGACTACCATTATCCCGAAGCAGTCAGCCTGTTATCGTTGCGTCTTCAAGACCCCGCCACCGGCTGGGTTGATCGCCTCGTGCCAGGAGGCGGGCGTGATCGGTGTGTTAGCCGGCATTATTGGATCGATTCAAGCGACTGAAGCCTTGAAACTCGTGTTGGGGATCGGACGTCCTCTCACGAATCGAATGCTGGATTTCGATGCACTCAAGACGCAATTCAGAGAAATCAACGTGAAACGCAATCCCGAATGCGCGCTCTGCGGAGCGAACCCGACGATTACCGAACTCTTCGATGACGGCGATCCGTTTGCCGGCTGTGCCGTCCGGCCGTAATTTATTGACAGAGCGAGGTGGAATCACCATGGCCACAATGAAAGCGCTAGTCTGTCGCGAGTGCGGCAAAGAATATCCGACGAAAGCGATCCATGTCTGCGAAATGTGCTTTGGCCCCCTCGAAGTGAAGTACAACTACGAGGAAATTAAGAAGGGCATTTCCCGCAAGAAAATCCAAGACGGTCCGCACAGTATCTGGCGTTATGCCGATCTTTTGCCGGTGAGCGGACCGACATTTCTCGGTCCTCATGCCGGGATGACCCCGCTGGTTCGCGCCAAAAATCTCGGTGCCCACCTCGGGTTGGACGAGCTCTACATTAAGAATGATACGGTCAATCATCCCACGCTGTCGTTTAAAGATCGGGTGGTGGCCGTGGCCATCACCAGGGCTCGCGAATTGGGGTTTGAAACCATTGCCTGTGCTTCGACCGGCAATCTAGCCAATTCCGTCGCGGCCCATGCGGCTGCTTCGGGGATGCGCGCCTATGTGTTCATTCCCGGCGATTTGGAATCCGCGAAGGTCCTCGGGAATTTGATTTACAAGCCGAACGTGGTCGAAGTCGAAGGCAATTATGACGATGTTAATCGCCTTTGCAGCGAGATCGCCGGTGAGCACGGCTGGGCCTTTGTGAATATCAACATTCGCCCCTACTATGCGGAAGGTTCAAAGACGCTGGCATACGAAACCGTGGAGCAACTCGGCTGGCGTACCCCAGATCAAGTGGTCATCCCAATGGCATCCGGTTCCCTCTTGACCAAGATCTGGAAGGGCCTCCATGAAATGAGGACCGTGGGGCTCATCGACGACGTGAGGACAAAGATCAATGGGGCACAGGCCGAAGGCTGTTCTCCCATTTCCACGGCCTTCAAGGCAGGGCGGGATTTCTTCAAACCGGTGAAGCCCAAGACGATCGCGAAGTCTCTGGCCATCGGCAATCCCGCCGACGGGTACTACGCGCTTAAAGCGACCGCCGAGAGTAAGGGCTCCATGGATATGGTCTCAGACGAAGAAGTTGTCGAAGGCATTAAGCTATTGGCGCAAACCGAAGGGATTTTTGCGGAAACCGCCGGCGGCGTGACGATCGGCGTACTGCAAAAATTGGTGAAACAAGGCACGATCAAGAAGACCGACGTGACGGTCGCTTACATCACCGGCAATGGATTGAAGACGCAGGAAGCGGTGATCGATGCGGTCGGTAGACCTCATCGCATTCAACCAAGCCTTGTGAGTTTTGAGCAAACCTTTAAGGTAGGGAAATACGGGAGTGGTGACGCATGATTAAAGTTCGCATTCCAACCCCGCTCCGGCCTTTGACCAAGGGACGTGGAGAGGTCGACGCACAGGCCAAAAGCATCGCCGAAATGATCGAGACGTTGAATACCTCCCACCCGGGGATCAAGGATCGCCTTTGCGACGACACCGGAGAGCTTCGCCGGTTCGTGAATATTTACGTCAATGAGGAAGATATCCGGTTCCTCAAGGGCAAAGAGACTTCGCTCAAAGATGGCGACGAAGTCTCGATTGTGCCCGCCATTGCTGGGGGGACACCATGCCGAATTTGAAATTTCACATTCGGTTTCCGGAAGACAAGATAAAAGAGCCGGTCATCTATCAGATCGGTCACGAATTCAAGGTCGTCACGAATGTCCGGCGAGCGGATGTTCGTGAAACCACCGGATGGATGGACCTCGAACTGATAGGAGACAGCACGGAAATCGAGCGGGCGATCGCAGGCCTTCGCAAAAAAGGCGTCATCGTCGACCCCATAGAATTGAATGTGGTGGAATAGAAACCGTGGGGGGTACGGGGTGAGGCGTAAGAAGCATCTGGCGATCCAGTCACTTTGCGTTTCAAGCCATACGGCATAGAACATGGAACTTACTGACCTGCAGATTCAACGATATAGCCGTCAGATTATTCTCAGCGAGGTGGGCGGCAAAGGCCAGATGAAGCTGGGTAAGGCAAAGGTCTTGCTCATCGGCGCTGGGGGACTAGGATCACCTGCTGGACTCTATCTTGCCGCCGCCGGTGTCGGCACTCTCGGTCTGGTTGATGGTGACGTTGTCGATCTTTCAAACTTACAGAGGCAAATCTTGCACTCCACGGCCACAGTTGGCATGCCAAAAGTGGAATCAGGGAAGAAAACCCTCACGGCCATTAACCCAGGGATCACGGTCAAGGCCTATCACCAACTAGTGGATGCTGACAATATCCTTCCTCTCTTCAAAGAGTACGATATCATTTTGGATGGATCCGACAACTTTTCAACGCGTTTTCTTGTGAATGACGCCTGTTTTTTTTCCAAGAAGACGCTCATTTCTGCCAGCATGTTCCGTTTTGAAGGTCAGCTCACGACGATCAAACCTCATGCCGGCTATCCCTGCTATCGCTGCCTCTACCCGGAGCCGCCACCGGCTGGACTGGTTCCGAATTGCCAAGAAGCCGGCGTCTTAGGGGCTCTGGCTGGAACCATGGGCCTGCTCCAAGCATCGGAAGCGATCAAGGAGATTCTCGACATCGGCGAAACTCTGGCCGATCGCCTGCTCATCTACGACGCCCTGGAAATGAAATTTAGAAAAGTTCGTCGTCCCAAAGATCCGGCATGTCGCCTCTGCGGACCAACACCGACGATTACCGACTTGAAGAGTGACTACACCGTCACTTGCGCCATCTAACTAACAAGATGCTCAAAAAGTCCGCCAGCTTCGTTCTCGCTTCGCTCAGAGGCTCAACGTACCGAAGCGTACGCCTCGACTCTTCGCTCGCTGCGGCCTTGCTGAACGGCCATTTTGAGCATCTTCCAGTTACCACAGATTTGCGGACCAGTAAAAAGCCGACGTATCAAAATATATTTTCAGCAGCCCACTAACTGTGTCTGATCTCACGATCCCTCAACCGATCCTCGACGACATGGTGGCCCACGCTAGGGAACTCGATCCGTCCGAGTGTTGCGGATTGCTGGCTGGAACTAACGGAACCGTCACCCATGTCTATCGGATCAAAAATATTGTGGCACTCGAAGGCGCCGAGAAATTATCGTCCTTTGACCCGGCAAAGGTTGCGCATCTGGAACGACTGTCCGCGGCGGAACGGGCAGAGATTGCTTTCGTGATGGACATGCAGGATTTTTCTACTGCGAAGAAGGATATTCGAAACAAAGGACTCGATCTGCAAGTGGTCTATCACTCCCATCCCCACGACCCGGCGCGCCCCTCCATCACCGACATCAAGATTGCCACGGACTATGAAGAAATCTGGCCAAAGATCAATCTGCCCATCCCCGCCTATCTACTCATTTCCCTCATGGAGAAGTCGAAGCCTGATGTTCGCCTCTACTGGATTAAGGGAGGACATGTCACGCCAGCGCACATCAATACTCCGATCTAAATACGGTCTATCTCGTCTATCGGGTCTGTTCGATCTGTCAGGTTCATGGGTTTGTCAGATTCAATCAGACAAACGAGACAGGCGAGACAGACCGTATAGACCAGATGAACCCGACGCCCGTTCGAGAATTTCCAGTTTGTTTACCCTTCGCTCGAGTGCGATAATGAGCTCCTGATTGCTCCCGTATGCAGGAGGAGTGTTTGACATGTCATCTATGCGTATGATTCTTCTCGTCATCTGCTCTGGTTTCCTCCTCATTATGGGCCTTACCGTGTCCCCTAGCTTTGCCGAAGACAAAAGTTTCTACAGCCCCGTCATCAATATTGACAAGGAAAGCTACCGCATCTTGATTTCCACCCATGGAGCCGTATTCTGGATAGACGTCCCAGATACGGCGAAGCCGCATCTGGAAAAACTTCCGATATCAGGCCTGGCAGACTTCGTCGTTGAGATGAGAGAGAATGGTCAAGCGCCTCTGCTGAAGACCTGGAAAGTGAAATCGGGAGAGACGAGCTGCACCTACTTTGATGGGAAGACCTGCAAGTGACTTCCCGATCGCCACTGAAGCGATCAACTCTCGGTCTTCAGCACTTGACCGAACATTGAACATTCATGAATCAATATCCTGCTTCGCCGGAGAGCGAGTCGCGTTCCTGGAAGCCGCAGAATATCGACGCAGGAGTGGGAAGCCCAAGCAGCACGTTTCGCGACGCATCTTTTTCAACAGCCTGTGTAGGCTTCAGGACTGAGTGCTCTTAATGGTACATACCCGGTTTAATTGACGCTCACGCTCAGTGATCGCAAGACGTTTGGCCTGGCGTTCTCCATAGCATGAGACATAGAATTTGCGCTTACGGCTGGCACCTTGTTCATTCACCCAACTAGCCAGCCAAAATGTGCTCCGGCGACCAGTATTTGGGTTAGCGAGAATCTCGTAACGGCCGACACCTGGGATGCCGGAAGTATTGTTTCTGCGAAGGCGGGTACGGACCCAGACTTGATGGTCAAGTGTGGAATATTGACTGAGTAGTACGCCTCGGCAGTCAATAGCAGCATTCAGGGCCTTTCGCTTCCCGCCGTAAATGCCATCGGAGAAGGTTTTTACTATGATCTTGCCCTTGCGTTGCAGCGTGACGCGCCATCCGTGGGTGCGGCTTCGCTCATGATTGATGCGGATAATGTTGCGAGGAGGCTTCATTGGGAAAAACACCCACTCTTGGGTAGAGCAGCCGGCATAGCACGCACATACAAGCTTTCAGTCATACTGTCCCGGTTCGTCGTGCGTTCTCCCCTAGTCTCGCCGGTCTCGCTTAACCAGTTCATGAACATGAGCGCTCATGAACCATTTCCGTTCAATTGTTTCCTCCAAGCAGCTACGCTTCGACAATGTCTTTCTTCAAGGATTGTACGAAAGCGACCACCTCGCTACGCTCCATTTGTGGAACTTTAAAGGCATCCAGGGTCGCATTGGCATGGCCTAAAAATGCCGTCCAATCGGCTTCACTGATCTTCATACCTTTATGAGAAACCTTCATATCTCGTCCAGTGTAGTACATCGGGCCCCCTGAACTCGCACAGAGAAAATCAATCAGGAGCTGCTTTTCACGATTAAGGCCATCCTCTCCTCGATGATCCCAGAAGCGTTTCAGCCGTGGGTCCGACATTAATCGTGGCAACAGATCCTCAGAGACAGCACGGATTGCGTCATAGCCTCCGAGACGTTCATACAGAGTTTTATTGCTCATTGTGTGTTCTCCTTTCGGTTAATAGATGGGCGCGTCCCCTGACAAAAGGGAACGCTCCTTCCCGGTCAGATCGCTTCGACTTCTTTCTCGCGCAGGTGCTTGTCCAGCATAAATGTTCCAAACGGAATGATAGATGCAACAAATGCAAACAATGAAAACGTAAGAGTCCATCCCTGTTTAGTATGCACTATGGCTAATAGACCAACATAGAACAGGAATAATCCCCCGTGTATTGAGCCCACTACTCTCACGACCTCTGGCATCCCCATGAAGTACTTCATCGGCATCGCAACAAATAATAAGGTAAGAAATGAAACGCCTTCCGCTAAAGCCGTCATTCTAAAAGCTCTGATCTGGCTCATATTTATTGTTCTTCCTTGTTCCCGTCAATATACAAGATGCTGTAATTGGATTAGTTCCAGTTGGGAGGAGACCAGCAAGGCCGCAGCAAGCATGGTAGATTGAGGTCGGGTTAAGGTTGAGTGCAACCTATACATCGCTGAGCCTCAACCTCAACCTTGGTCTTCTTTGTTGGCAAGCTACTCCCCGCTACCCGCCATGTCGTCGATCAAGGGCCGGTTGATGTCGGTGCAACCGAAGCAGATGGTATCGAATAGGACATCGGCATTCGCAACAAAGTTTTTCTCATCGGTTAGTTTGTCGGCTATGACCTGCGCGTAGCAAGTCTCGCAGAGCATCATCAGCCCCCGCGATACCCCTACGGTTTTTCGTCCTGTGCTTCCAGCCATGACGCGTTACACAGCTCCTTTCTGCCTCGCGAGCCAAAAGTCTTCTGCTTCGAGATCAATTCCACACACAGCACATTCGTAAACCTGCTCACCGGCCGGCAATTGGATTTCCGTCCGATCGATTCGCCCACGGCAGACATGATAAAACCGCCCGCGCGCATCCTCATTATCTAATGGATCGCTTTCATATATCAGCACCATCGGCGACTCTCCCATAATGTGAGCGAGACAAGCAAGACGCGCGCGAAGGCGCGACTCAAGACGTCATGAGCACTGAGGCTAGTATACTTATGGAGAAGATCTATCCGCAACGGTCAACGGTGCGCGAAGTGGGAGACAAGCGGGAAAGAGCGAAGGGAGAAACCTGGGAGTCAGGAACTTGGGCTTGACTGCTCGTCTCGCTTTCCCGGTAGTCTCGCGTGTCTCGCGGTTAGACCTGGAACTGGGCATCATATAACCGTGCATACACGCCTTCGTGCCCAATCAACGTCTCATGCGTCCCGTCTTCGACGACACGTCCGTGGTCTATGACAATGATCCGATCTACGCCATGGATGGTGGAGAGGCGATGGGCAATGATGATCGTCGTCCGCCCTTTTGTGAGATCGTCCAACGCCTCCCGAATCTTCACTTCGGTCTCCGTGTCGATATTGGACGTGGCCTCGTCGAACATGACGATCGGGGGATCCTTCAGGATCACACGGGCAATCGATATACGCTGCCGTTGGCCGACAGAGAGTTTCACCCCGCGCTCTCCAATCCATGTATCGTACCCATTCGGAAGTGCCATGATAAAGTCGTGCGCGCGGGCTACCTTCGCCGCTGCTTCAACCTCGTCCTGCCCGGCCAAGAGGTCTCCATACAGAATATTCTCTCGCACCGTACCATTGAACAAGAAAGGCTCTTGCTGGACCAGCCCGATCTGACTTCGAAGAAAGGCTATGGGTAGCTCACGAATATCGTACCCGTCGATGGTCATAGCTCCCTCGGTCACATCGTAAAAGCGCATCAGCAATTTGAGCGTAGTGCTCTTTCCCGCCCCGCTCGGCCCGACAAGCGCAACGCGTTCTCCCGCATGGACGGATATCGTTACATCTGTCAAAATCGGCACATCGGCCCGATAATGAAAACCGACGCGATGAAAATCGACCTCTCCACGTAATCGAGTGACTGGTACATGGGCATCTGGACGATCCCTGACTTCCGGGACAAGATCCAATACTTCAAAGACCCGTTCGCTTGCAGCCAGAGCATGCTGCAGCATGTGATTGACGGAATGAATCTGATTGATCGGCACATAGAAGAGCGCGAGGTACGAGATGAACATCACGAGCTCGCCCACGGAAAGACGGTGCTGCAACACTTCAGCGGTTCCGAACCAGAGTACCATGGCCCCGCCAAGACTCCCGATCAGCATCATGCCCGGAGAGTAGTAGGACCAGAGATACATGGCCTTTAAGGTATCCAGCCGGCAACGATCGCTCTTCTGATCGAATCGCTCCTGCTCATAAGGCTGGCGATTAAAACCCATCGTCTCCCGGATGCCCGCCAGCATGTCTTGCAACAGCGCGTTCAGTTCGGCTGCCCCCTTTCGAATTACGCGATAATGTCCATGAACACGTTTGGTAAACAGCGCCGCTCCCACCACCAAGAGTGGGATGGGCACAAGTGCCAATAGAGCCAGCTTCCAACTAAGCATGAACATCATGATCATGATCCCGATCAACGTCAGCCCGGCCGTAATAATCTCTTCGAGCCCATCGACGAAGATGCGCTGCATGTGCTCGGTATCGTTCAACACCCGCGACATGATTTCGCCGGTTGGACGATTCTCGAAGAAACTGATCGATAATCGCTGCAGGGCGGAAAACACCTGGACGTGCAGATCATGAACGACTTGCTGCTCCAGCCCATTATTCAACCGAATCCGCATTGACCCGCAGAGATTTCGCAGCAGATAAGCGGCGCAGAGCCCGAGAAATACCCATACCAGAAGCTGAGTCTGGCCGGCCTGAATCACATCGTCAATGATCACTTTGATCAGCCAGGGCGGAATCAGCTCGAATGCGGTCGCCAAACCCGCGAATAGGAAGGTGCCGACCACCATTGAGCGGTGTGGCCTAAGATACTGGAGCACTCGAAGCAGCGTTTTCACAAGCGCAGAATCTTCACGCAGAGTTAGTAAGTTATGGAGAAACTATATCAGGATGCTCAAAAATGGCCGTTCAGCAAGCCGCAACGTCTGACGAAGGGTGAGGTTGAGCGAACCTTAACCTTGCAAGAAGCTGGCGGACTGTTTTCAGCATCCTGCTAGATGACGGGGATGGGGTCACGTTGCCAGTATTTGGTAAATTCCGGGAGTTGCGTGAGTGTGGACATATCCGTCATCCGATCCAAAAATACCTTGCCGATGAGATGATCCATCTCATGCTGAATACAGACTGCATAGAGACCGGTCGCTTCAAAATCCATGGATTTGCCCAGACGATCCAATGCCTGAACCCTCACAACCGAAGGTCTCGTGACTTTTCCCCGCAGCCCATCCACGCTGAGACAGCCCTCCCAGTTTTCGACTTGCTGCGGACCATAAAAAACGATCTTGGGGTTGATGAGAACGGTTTGAGGAAATGCATCTTCCCCTTCTCCTTCACAAGCCATCACGACAAGTTGAATCGAGCGCGACACCTGGGGGGCCGCCAGACCAATTCCTGGTTCGGCCAGCATCGTCTCGAGTAGATTGTCGATCAGCTGCTGCACCTCATACGTGCGAATGTCCCGGGTGTCAATCGGGGCTGCCATCTGGCGTAAGATCGGGTTACCGAGCTTTGCAATCTGGAGTCTGGGCATAAATCGTACCTCGAATTCTTCTATCGACACCCGTTCACATAGTGGGTCGGCCTGTCGAAACTCTTAAAATATAACATAGGATTTTTCATGCTCGCAAGGCATGTGCTGTTTGCGCGACAGGCGGAAAATGCGGAGCGAGCGAAACCAAGGGAGAGAGATCCGATTTTGCCGCGTCGCGCGCATCTCGCACATCTCGCGCGTCGCACCGTATTAGCGAGATCGCGCAGGCCGTTTCGGATCCGGCATTTCGAAGCTATCCTTTTGGCCGTTCCACCATTCCGTCCACTCAATCGTCCACTCTTGTCGGTCCTGTTTGGTCGACGTCTCCCAATCGTGAAATTCGGTTTCATGTCGAGTCAGAATCCAGAGCGACTGCACTGCTGAGAGCGCGACAAAACGTTCTTCGTCGGCAATCATCCCGATCAGAACTGGGACAATAGACTTCTCTCTGACATACCGAGCCTCGAACGCAGCGGCCTTCCGTATTGATGAATTCTGATCTTTTGCCATCACCTCGATCGCATCCACGGTTTTGGCCGCATCCAGTCGGACGGCCACCCGCAATGCATGTTCACGCACCCGCGGAATTTCGTTTGGTTCCTTGGCGGCCGCAACAAGGGCCGGCACCGCCGAGGCTGCCTTCAATATTGAAATCGTTTCAATAACGTTATAGCGAATGCGCGGACCCGGCATCGTCAATCCTTTGACCAGCACCGGCACAGATGGTTCCCCGAGATGCACGAATTCTCCGATGGCCCAAAACTCTTGGTTACCTTCCAGTAATGGCAGGAGCGCTTCTGCACGCTGAGTCTCTTCGGCCGTTAACGGTTTCGTGTTCTGCGGGACGGATTCGGCTGGCGAATGCTGTCCCTTCGGAGGCGCCTCATAGGGTACCTGAATGGGGATGGCCCATCCTTTTCCTATAGGCTCAGCCCACAAGGTCTGAGCCGTCTCGAACGTCAGCGACATCAGGACGATCACCCACCAACCAGCACATCGTTGCTGCACAGTTATCCCCTTTCTGGCGTCAATGACTCGCACTACGGCGGTGAACGATTTCATACAAAACCGGCAGGACGACCAGAATCAACAGCGCGGCCGTCAGCATTCCCCCTACCACGACGAAAGCGAGCGGTTTCTGCGCCTGTGATCCAATGCCTGTCGCAAGCGAAGCCGGTAAGAATCCGATCGCCGCACCCAACGTGGCCATGAGAATCGGACGCATCTGTACCTCAGCCCCCTTCCGAATGGCCTCTCGAAGGGACAGCCCCGTCTGCCGGAAATCTTCAATCCGGGAGATCAATAATACCCCACCAAGGATGGCCACCCCAAGAGTCGAAATGACGCCGACCGCAGCAGAGATGCTGAAACTGGTATGGGTGGCCGCGAGCGAGACCGCACCTCCTACGAGAGCAAAGGGAACGGTACTTAACACCAGGAGCGCATTCTTGATCGAATGGAATGCACTGTACAAGAGAAACAAAATGATGACCAGACTGATCGGCACCACCTTCGCCAATCGTGTTTGCTCATCTTTGAGCTGATCATATTCACCAGCCCATTCCATGCGATACCGATCAGGAAGGTGCACCTCCGTGGCCAGGCGAGCTTGGGCTTCATCGACGGTACTTTGAAGGTCACGATCCCGCACACTGAACTTAATCGGAATATAGCGTTGGTTATTCTCCCGATAGATTATGAAAGCGCCCGTCTGCGTCGTGATGGAGGCCACCTGCTTCAAGGGAATGCGCGCCCCATCGGGGGTGCTGACCAAGATATTACCGATCGCATCGACATCCTGCCGGAACTCGGGTAGAAACCGGACGACGAGATCGAACAACCGTTCTCCTTCATAGACCTGGGTCACCGCTTGACCTCCGATGGCCGCCTGTACCACGGCGTTCACATCCGTCACTTGTAACCCATAGCGCGCGATCGCGTCACGATCAACCTGGATCAACAGATTCGGTTGCCCCATGAGGCGGAAGATCCCCAAATCTTTCACGCCATTGATCTGCTGCATGACATGCTCGATCTCGATGGCCATCGACTCCATAATCTTCAGATCGGGACCGAACAGTTTAATGGAGTTCTCTCCCTTCACCCCTGACATAGCTTCTTCAACATTGTCCTGGATCACCTGCGAAAAATTGAAGATGACGCCGGGGATATCTTTCAGCCGCCCTTCAATTTCACCGATCAGCATATCTTTACTCAACTTGGGGCGCCATTCCTTTTCCGGCTTGAGATTGGCCAGGAACTCGGCATTGGAAAAACTTGCCGGATCGGTACCGTCGTCCGGACGACCCAGCTGCGACACCACAGTCGTGACTTCGGGCGATTCGCGGAACAACCGACGAATCTCGCTCGTCAACCGCGCGGCCTGATCGAAAGAAATATCCACTGGCATGGTGGCGCGAACCCAGAGGTTCCCCTCTTCCAGTGCCGGCATGAACTCCCCTCCGATCGAACGCAGCACCCCGAAGGTCAGCAATACAAGCCCGCAGCAGGCGCCGACAACCGCAGCCCGATGATCTAACGCCCACTCCAATATGCGATTGTAGAGACGGCGGACGACTCGCACGACTGCCGTATCCTCTTCACGGATCGCGCCCCTGAGGAGGAAGGAGCACAACACAGGAGCCAACGTAAAGGCCATCAAGAGCGCGCCCACCAAAGCAAACCCATAGGTGATGGACATGGGTGCGAAGATTTTCCCCGGGACTCCCGTCATCGTAAAGAGCGGAATGAACGCCACCACGATAATCGCCGTGGAATAAGAGATCGGCCGTCCCACCTGCCGGGCGGCCCGCACGATCCGCTGCTCGACCGTCAGTCCATGGGTCATGCCGTGTGCGAGGTGGAAAAAAATACTTTCCACCATGATCAACGTGGCATCTACGATAATGCCGAAATCGATGGATCCGAGCGATATCAAATTTGCCGATTCCCCGACGAGGACCATCATCGAAAAGGTAAAGAGCAACGAAAGCGGAATGGTCAAGGCCACAATAAGGGCCGCCCGCAAATGACCCAAGAATATGAACAAAATGATAAACACCAGGCCTACGCCGCTGATTAGAATATCCGTGACAGTCTCCACCGTCGTATGAATCAAGGCAGTACGGTCATAAAAGGTTTTGATCTGAATATCGGGCGGCAACTTCCACGTATTGAGGTCTTCGACCTTTCCTCGGACCTTCTCAAGGACAGGGAGCGCTTGGGCTCCCCGCTGGAGCAGCACAACGCCTTCGACGACATCATCGCGATCATCGATGCCGACCTTCCCCAACCGAACCCGGGACCCCACCGCAACATTCCCCAGGTTTCTGATGAATATCGGCGTTCCGGTTTTTTCGGCCACCATCACATTTTCGATATCGGCGATCCCATTGATGAGGCCCAGTCCACGAATGTTGTAGCTCTGCGGGCCGATGGTCAGATAGCTGCCTCCGACATTGGCATTACTATTGGTCAAGGCAGACATGACCTGCGACAGATTGACGTCGTAGCTGATCAATCGCCCCGGATCGATATCGACGTGATACTCTTTGGTCGTCCCTCCGAACGCGGTCACGTCGATCACACCGGGGATGCGCCGGAACTCTCGACGGACCTGCCAATCCTGAATCGTTTTCAAATCTGTGAGTGTGGTCTTGCCGGTCCCCGTGAGTTCATATCGATAGATTTCGGCGATGGCCCACCAGGGAGATAGCGATGGCGTCGTCCCGGGAGGCAATTGCACCGAGGTCAGGCGATTCAGCACTTCCTGACGGTCGCGGAAGATTTCTGTGTCGAAATCGAAATAGATCTTGATGTCGCTCAACCCAAAGATCGAGATCGAGCGAATGTCCGTGAGGCCCGGCATGCCCGTGAGTGCGACCTCGATCGGAATCGTGATCTGGCGCTCGACCTCTTCGGCCGACCACCCAGGCTTCTGGGTTATCAATTCGACCATCGGCGCCGAGGGATCGGGATAGGCGATAACATCGAGAATATGAAAGGCGTAGAGGCCGCCGAAAAAGAGAAAAAATCCCAGGATACAGACCATGACCCGCTGTGTCAGAGAAAGTTCAACGATTCTGGCTATCATGGGGTGTGATTAGAATCCAATTCGAAAGAGCAGACACGTCTCGTAACGCATGGTCATTTCGGCGTGCCGGAAGAAGGAGGGCAACTTCTCGAATTGGTGAGTTGACAGCCGGCTTCCTGCCCCTTGACCAAAACCGCACCTTTGGTCACGATGCGTTGCCCCGACGCCAGGCCTTCCAGGACACGCACCTGATCCGCTGAAATTGTGCTCACTTTGACGTTCTGTCTCACATAGTGGTCGGGACTTTCGACGACGTACACAAACTCTTTCCCATCCTCTTCCAATACGGCTTCACGAGGAATTGTCAGCAGCACCCTGGACTCTCCAACTTCAATATGGAGACGCGCGAACATTTCCGGCTTGAGCCGATGATCCTTATTATTGACCACCGCGCGCAGCTTAATGGTTCTTGACGTGGGATCTACGACATCGCCGATGGCCGTCACGGTCGCAGGGAAACTCACATCTGGGTAGGCTTCCACATTGACCTTCGCGCGCTGCCCCTCTTTCACCAAGGCGAGATCGGCGAGATCACGTTCATAGACATCTGCCACCACCTGCAGCGTATCGAGGTCGGCGACCGTAAATAAAATCTGGCCTGAATCTCCCCCAATCGACTGTCCGGGCGTCACATTCCTCTCCACGACAATCCCAGCTAACGGACTTTTCATCTCGAACCGCGACGTGACCTGTTGCCGTTCGAGCGGTTTTTCCAATTCTTGGGCCGGAACCCGTAACGACAACAACCGCTCTTTCGCGCGGCGGAATTCCGCGCGCGCCTTGATCAACTCATTTTCCGCCTGCTTGAGGTCCTTCAACGCCAGCGCTCTATTGTCGTACAGGTCCTTCGCTAACTCGAAGGCGTGTGTCGTGTACTGCAGCTCCGAGTGTTCCCTGGCATATTCCGAATAAGCATGGGCAATGTCCTGGCTGTCTAATACCAACAGCACACCCCCGGCCTCCACATGCTCGCCCAAATGCGCCCGTACCTCAAGGACTCGCCCTTGGAGTGGAGAGGAGATTCTGGAATAGTGATCTTCCGCATAGGCAACCCTCCCGGCCAACGTGAGGTCATGGGCTCCCGACCCGAGTTCAACGAGCGCCGTTTCCACTCGCTGATGCAATTCCGCGGTCAATCCGGTTTTCGGAGGTGTCGTTGCGGCGGCATTGGAGACGGCTGGTTCCTCCCCTCTCCCACAGGCAGAGACCACGAAACAGACGAAGGCGACAGTTGTAGCTGCTCGCGCGAAAGAGCGTCTGCGAGATTCGTTCATACGCTCAGACTTCGTCCCAATCTTGGTCGTGGCTTGTCACGACATGATTTCCTGCCCCACAGCACTTTCCAATTGGAAGAGGTGATGCTGATAGTTAAACAAAGCTTCGATGTAGTTTTGCTGAATCGCCCGCGAGGTGCGCGCAGCATCGAGCAAATCGAGAATCGTCGCGCCGCCCCGTTCATACGCCCGTTCAACGATGGTAAACGTAGAGCGGGCGTCTTCCAGCACCTCACCGAAATAGACTTCGACCAATCGCCGGTTCTGCAACAGATTGCGATAAGCCACC